>NZ_CP015247.1:1777500-2026850 GCF_001891125.1 Leuconostoc suionicum
AGACAATGATACCTATTAAAGTATCACACTCAAAACTAAACAAAACTTTGAAACAAACAAATTGACACTTAAGTCCCTGTCGCTTTCCGATTATCCTTAGAAAGGAGGTGATCCAGCCGCAGGTTCTCCTACGGCTACCTTGTTACGACTTCACCCCAGTCATCTGTCCTGCCTTAGACGGCTCCTTCCTAAAAGGTTAGGCCACCGGCTTTGGGCATTACAAACTCCCATGGTGTGACGGGCGGTGTGTACAAGACCCGGGAACGTATTCACCGCGGCGTGCTGATCCGCGATTACTAGCGATTCCGACTTCATGTAGTCGAGTTGCAGACTACAATCCGAACTGAGACGTACTTTAAGAGATTAGCTCACCCTCGCGGGCTGGCAACTCGTTGTATACGCCATTGTAGCACGTGTGTAGCCCAGGTCATAAGGGGCATGATGATCTGACGTCGTCCCCGCCTTCCTCCGGTTTGTCACCGGCAGTCTCGCTAGAGTGCCCATCTGAATGCTGGCAACTAACAATAAGGGTTGCGCTCGTTGCGGGACTTAACCCAACATCTCACGACACGAGCTGACGACGACCATGCACCACCTGTCACTTTGTCTCCGAAGAGAACACTTCTATCTCTAAAAGCTTCAAAGGATGTCAAGACCTGGTAAGGTTCTTCGCGTTGCTTCGAATTAAACCACATGCTCCACCGCTTGTGCGGGTCCCCGTCAATTCCTTTGAGTTTCAACCTTGCGGTCGTACTCCCCAGGCGGAACACTTAATGCGTTAGCTTCGGCACTAAGAGGCGGAAACCTCCTAACACCTAGTGTTCATCGTTTACGGTGTGGACTACCAGGGTATCTAATCCTGTTTGCTACCCACACTTTCGAGCCTCAACGTCAGTTGCAGTCCAGTAAGCCGCCTTCGCCACTGGTGTTCTTCCATATATCTACGCATTCCACCGCTACACATGGAGTTCCACTTACCTCTACTGCACTCAAGTTAACCAGTTTCCAATGCCATTCCGGAGTTGAGCTCCGGGCTTTCACATCAGACTTAATAAACCGTCTGCGCTCGCTTTACGCCCAATAAATCCGGATAACGCTCGGGACATACGTATTACCGCGGCTGCTGGCACGTATTTAGCCGTCCCTTTCTGGTATGGTACCGTCAAACTAAAATCATTTCCTATTCTAGCTGTTCTTCCCATACAACAGTGCTTTACGACCCGAAAGCCTTCATCACACACGCGGCGTTGCTCCATCAGGCTTTCGCCCATTGTGGAAGATTCCCTACTGCAGCCTCCCGTAGGAGTTTGGGCCGTGTCTCAGTCCCAATGTGGCCGATCAGTCTCTCAACTCGGCTATGCATCATTGTCTTGGTAGGCCTTTACCCCACCAACTAACTAATGCACCGCGGATCCATCTCTAGGTGACGCCGAAGCGCCTTTTAACTTTGTGTCATGCGACACTAAGTTTTATTCGGTATTAGCATCTGTTTCCAAATGTTATCCCCAGCCTTGAGGTAGGTTGTCCACGTGTTACTCACCCGTTCGCCACTCACTTGAAAGGTGCAAGCACCTTTCGCTGTGCGTTCGACTTGCATGTATTAGGCACGCCGCCAGCGTTCATCCTGAGCCAGGATCAAACTCTCAATTTGAAAATTTGAAGATTGCTCTTCGATTAAACTGACTATCTTTCGCTATATCTCTATAACGTAATCCGTTTATTGTTTGTTACGAATTGACTTCGCAAATTTGTTTTTGTTACTTTACGTAACAGCTACAGATTCGTTTGTTCAAAGTTTTGTTCAGTTTTCAATGTGCTACTCGTTGTCGCTGAGACAACTATATTATCTTACCACGCTCATTTCGCTTTGTCAACTACTTCTTTTAAGAAGTTTTTCTCGACTTCACTACTTTCGCGCTCCCGTTCCCCCTTGCCTCGCAACGCTTTGCGTCGCTTCGCTCCGTTGGAACATATACTAATATACCAACTTTAACCCCGCTCGTCAACTACTTTTTTACTTGTTTTTTACTTTCCTTTACTCGTTCGCTTTTTATCCCTTTTTAACCCTTTACTCCCTCTCCTCATTCGCTTTATCCGCCCCTTTTTTATCCCTTTCCTCTCTTTCGTTCTTCTCCCTTTACCTTTACTTAAGTAATTACTGCAATGTTAGCTTAAGATCTTCTGCTTTAATCATTTTCAACTTAGTCATGAATAACCATTTTAAAACTGTAGCGATAATAATAGGAAGTATGACAAATACCAGCAAAACACTAAATATAGATACAACGCTTTTGTCTGATTCCGACCAAGCCGTCAACGGACCGACTAATCCAGAGAATCCAAACCCTGCGGAAAATGGCGTTCCTTTGATATTCAACATAGTTGCTACCGCACCCATTATTGCCGCACCAATACTTGTTGGTATAAATAGTTTGGGTTTTACTAACATATTTGCCATTTGAATTTTTGGTGAGCCAACAAAATGCGCCAATGTTCCACCAATGGGATTCACACTAGCGCCCATTAACGCTAATGTAAAACTTGCCACTGTGATTCCTGCATTAGCAGCGCCTGATCCAACTCCTGCCAGGCTAATAGCCATCGCAATACCTACCGAAGATAATGGGGAAACAATAAGAAAAGCAAAAATCACCCCTAGGGCCGCGCCCATTACTAGTGGTGTTAATTCAGTAGCATAGGCGACGCCATCCCCTATCAAAGTTTGCAAGACACTGATTGGCTGTAAGGTCATCAGCCCAATGCCGCCAGCAATAACCGCTACAAATAATGGCTGTAATAATATTTTAAAATGTCCAAAAGATTTCTCAGTGATCTTTACCAATATAGATGCCAAAAAGGCTACAAACAAAATATTGAGCATCACACCGCTACCAGAAATAATCGTGCCATTGGCTGTGCTTTTCACAACACCAGCAGAAACAAACATCGCAAGCGCGATGGCGCCTGAATCAATTACTGTCAACTTTAAAATTTGACCCACAGCAAATCCCGCTACTAATGGCAATGTACTTTGAATCAGTGTTGTCATAAACGCAATCTGGGTAGCAATTTCGTTACCAGAAAACAATAACAGCAATTGACTGACCAATGCACTAGGGATCAAAGTCAAAACTATACCCAAGCTCGTACCATTCAATATATCAATAATGAATTTTTTTATTGTTGCCGCGGAACTACGTTTAACTGATTTCATATTTCTTTCCTATGTATGCGCCGAAGCGCTTAATTTAAACTTCGTGTGGTGAAGATTGACCGTTTAATATCATTAATGTGTCATCTAACGAAATATCAACCATGTTCTTGACGGCTATGTTAGTAAAGAAGCCAACATGAGGCGTAATAATTACGTTTGACATTGATAATAGTTTTTGGATGCGTGCATCTTGCACCCTCTGATTATGTAAATCGTGATTGAAAACACCGGACTCGTTTTCCACCGTATCTAACGCCGCGGCACCCACTTGGCCATTTTCTAAAGAAGTAATTAAATCATTTGTGCTGATAACTGGGCCACGTGAAGCATTTATTAACAACACACCTTTTTTCATTTTTAGGAAATCAGCCTCAGAAAGCAAGTGAATTGAGGTTTCATTTAAATCGACATGTATACTAATTACGTCACTTTGTGCCAACAGCTCATCTTTTGTAACGTAGGTAATCACATCACAAAGTGAAGTATCAGGGTCCGTATCGTAACCTAAGACGTTGACACCAATACTACTTAGTAGTTTTGCCAATGTACCACCAATTCGCCCTACACCAATAATGCCGATGGTAACAGAATGAATTTCTCTTGCTTGCAGGCCGGTCCAGCGAAAATCATTGTTAGCAATCCGTTTTTCAAATTCTGGCGTATGACGCAATAATCTCAGTATCTGCATAAGTGCCATTTCGGCAACTGATCTGGGTGAATAGGCTGGTACATTTGTTATTTTTAAACCAGCTTTTTTAGCCAGATCAACTTCAATCATGTCATATCCAGCGGTCCGTGTCGCTATTTGAGTTATTTGTTTAGCAATATGATCATAAAATTGTTGATTCCCACCAATTTTTGCAGTTTGTTGTATGATTAATCCGTCAATTTCTGTTAAGTTAGGTAGTGTTTCAGGATGGAAATCATCACGAGAAATCACTATTTCCACATTATTCTTTTCAGCGTAGTGACGAATAGCCTGCTCTTCGTCACTACGCACACTTGTCATCAATATTCTATTCATTTACCATTTTCTTCCATATAAGCGGTCAAACGGTGCATAGCTTTTTGCAGTGTTTCAATTGATGCTGCATAGCTTAGTCGAATATATCCTTCTCCTCCAGGACCAAATGACGAACCTGGAATCAAAGCTAGACCATTCTTTTGAGCTAAATCACGAGCAAAAGCAAAATCATCCTGAATATAGCCAGCCGGTATTTTAGCAAAAATATAGAATGCCCCATCTGGTTTAGCAACTTTAAAACCAAGTTGTGTCATTGTGTCATAAACATAATCACGTCGTTGAAGATACTCAGCCTTCATGACTAACGTATCTTGCCGCCCTGCCTCTGTCCCTAACGCCTCTGCAGCTGCAGCCATAGCCGGATTAGAGGCAGTTGTTGTTGCAAATTGGTGAATCATCGCTATTTTTTGAACCAATTGTGCTGGACCAGCCAAAATACCAATGCGATAACCCGTCATTGCATGTGATTTTGAAACACCATTCAGCAAAATTGTTTGTTCAGGCAAATATTTAGCCATTGATACATGACTATTTTCATATGATAGCTCAGAGTAAATCTCATCGGAAATAACAATAATGTCAGTACCACGCAAAACATCTGCAATCGCTTTTATTTGTTCATCATTGTAAGTAACCCCAGTTGGATTAGATGGGAAGTTTAGTACAACGGCTTTGATATCATCCCCATGCTTAGCAATTGCATCCTTTAGCATCTCTGGACTTAATACAAAATCATTTGACGAGGTATCGATAAATACTGGTTCAGCACCATCTACTAACCCCACTGCTATATATAATGGGAAAATCGGTGTGGGGAGTATAATTTTATCCCCTGGATTTAATATAGTTGTGAGCGTATCATAAATAGCTTCAGTTGCCCCTATAGTTACAATAATTTCGTTAGTAGGATTGTAATCGATATCATAACGGTCTGCCAAGAATCCAGCCGCAGCCTCACGTAAATGAATCGTACCATTTGATGCAGCATAGTGTGAATCATTTGCCTCAATCGACCGAATTGCCGCTT
Organism: Leuconostoc suionicum; assembly: GCF_001891125.1. NCBI lineage: Bacteria > Bacillati > Bacillota > Bacilli > Lactobacillales > Lactobacillaceae > Leuconostoc > Leuconostoc suionicum. The sequence goes on from NZ_CP015247.1 coordinate 1,782,766, forward strand.
GTTTAATGTGATCGGGTACATTAAAATCTGGTTCCCCTAACGTCAGCTTAATAATATCTGGAATCTCACTCACCTCAATATCAAATGCTCGAATAGCAGATGGACCAACAAGTTTCAAATGTTGATTGAGATTATTCAATAACGAGGGTTTTACTTCTGGCATAATTTTCTCCCTAATTTAACACAAAACGCACATCCAGAAAAAATTCTGAATGTGCGTTTGCTCAAATATAGATGAACTCACTAGGCATTCAGAAGATTAATCCGAATACCTACGCAAAATGCCTTAAGTACTTGGATAGTTAGCCAAAATACTTAAAGTAAAAATTTGCTGTAGTTTTGTTCATTAAATGTGACATTGTGTTAAAACCTTTTTATTTTGTATGAGATTAATTTTAATATTAATTCAATCATTTGTCAAGTTTCTTATTAACAAAATCACATTTTACCTTTTTTAGGTAGGCTACGGCCGCTCATAATATCATTGACAAGTAGATCAAGACGTACTTTAGTTTTTGCCCAATCATCGTTCGCTAGTTCATAGGCAACATTTTTCAGTTCTTTTGGCAAGGTTACATCGCGTAAAAATTCCGGCGAAGCTATTCGTTGTTCAACCACTAATGGATCATCTCCCCGAACCTGCACACGGTCAATTAGCATATCAGGATGCGTGACTGTAACGAAAATAATCACAGCCTGCTCACCTAGTTCCTGAGAATACGTAATAGCCCCCGCAGTGTCCAAGACAATTGTTGCATACGGACTTTTTCCCCAAGCGCGCTCTAATGCCTCGTATGATGAGCCGTACTTATATCCAGCATACTGCACCCGTTCCAAATAATGATTCTTTTCAAAACTATTATCAGTTTCAAAATAATAGGCTATGCCGTCTTCTTCCCGCTCCCGCGGGGGGCGCGTTGTATGCGTTAGAACTCGTGGCATCCGATATGTGTCTTGCAAATAGCGTGCAATTGTTGTCTTACCGACGCCTGTGGCACCAGTAATTACAAAAACTTTGTTATTTTTCATCATTCAAATTCCTTAGTTATTATTGTATCGTAAAACTATTTATAAAGTTCGACAAGTATACTTGAAATTGATAGAATAGCTGGTGTACAAAAACTATTAAAAATGGGAGAACTATTATGTCACTTCTTGCGCGAGCTTTTAAGCGGGAATCTGTTGATAATTACCTAAGTGCAGATTCACATATGTCGCGTGTTTTAACAACGCGCGACTTAATTAGTCTAGGAGTAGGCACAGTCATTGGTACAGGAATATTTATTTTTCCTGGCCACGAAGCCGCTGATCATGCGGGTCCAGCAGTAGCTATTGCATTTCTAATTGCTGCAATTTTCTCTGGATTATCAGGAATGGCTTTTGCTGAGTTTTCAGCCGCCATGCCAGTTGCTGGCTCAGCTTACTCATATGGGGGTGCTATTTACGGAGAAATCATTGGTTGGCTATTAGGTTGGTCATTAATTGTCGAATATTTCTTAGCAGTATCAGCAATTGCAACTGGATTTTCAGCTTACCTTGGTAATTTATTAGCTATATTCGGCATTCATATCCCCAAATATTTATCTGCCGGCCCAATGGAAGGCGGAATTGTCAATTTATTTGCAGTATTAATTATCTTATTCGTCGCTGCTATACTGTCACGAGGATTAAACACTTCAAAGAAGGTTGAAAATGGCGCAGTAGTTATCAAAATTGCTATTTTAATCTTATTCATTGTTGGCGGATCATTTTTTATTAAAACAAGCAATTATGTACCATTTTATCCTAAAGAATTTCACAGTGGATTGGGCGGCTTGAACGGAATTTGGGCCGCAACTGCTAGCATTATTTTTGCTTTCCTAGGCTTTGATACCATCGCTGCCCACGCTGCTGAAGTTAAGAACCCACAAAAGACAATGGCCAAAGGTATTGTTGGTACGGTTATTATTTCAGCCCTATTATACACACTCTTCTCTATAGTGTTAACGGGAATTGTCAATTATAAAAAACTTGGTGTTGATGACCCAGCAGCATTTGCGCTGCAAGTTGTACATCAAACACAGTTCTCTATCGTCATTACTATTGGTGCGTTAATCGGTATGTTCACAGCTGTATTAGCCCTGATCTATGCCTCATCCCGATTAACTTATTCTTTCGGGCGTGACGGTTTACTTCCGCGCAGCCTAGGTAAAATATCACCAGGATCGCATTTACCAGTAAATGCATTAATTTTGGCAGTTGTCGTTGAAGTTATTTTCGCGGGTCTTATCCCCCTCAGCACATTGGCTAGTTTAATTAACGCGGGTACTTTAACAGCATTCGCCTTTATTAATTTCGGTATCCTAATTCTTCGTCGTCGTAAAGATTTAGCTCACGATGGTTTCAAAGTGCCTGGCTATCCAATTGTACCTTTTATTGCGGGTATGATAAGTTTGTTCTTTATTACGCAACTATCTGCCGAGACACTCAAAATGTTTGGCATCTGGTTACTCCTTGGTATTATCTGGTACTTCTCCTATGGTATTAAGCATTCTAAATTATCATAATCTAAAATAAAAGGAGCCACCGCTCAATAACGGTGGCTCCTTTTATTTTGACTATACTAACGGCGTTTTTCGGCGCATGTATGAATCAACTAATCTTTCATAAACACCTGGTTCAGCACTGTCAAGAGCTGAGCCGAGGATATCCATTGCCTGCTTGAAATTATAGTCCCTCTCGTAAAACATTCGTGCTTGCTCGCTCGCAGCAGCAACACGTTCATTCGAAGCACGATAACGATTAGCATATTGTAATAGCTGTTCAGTGAGTGCAGCCTGATCAACAATTTCTTCTGTCTTTTCTTTTAATGTATCAATGTCAGCTGATACAATGTTCAATTGACGTTGTACCTCATCCATGTCAATCAAATTTGTATTTAATGACTTAGCAAGGCGCTTTAATTCATTTGATACGGCATAAAAATATTCCAGATAAGCGACTGGCAAACCAGGCAAGTTCATCCGTTCAACGGCGTTCTTAATTGCTTCCACTTCTTTTTGATATTGTCCACCTAGTTGTCTAGCTGATCGATCAGCTTTTTCCAATCCAGAAATTTTATCCCAAATGTCTACCTGTTGCGTCTCAATTTCTTCAAACTGCTTCAGCAATTTTTCTTGCTGAATTCGCAATTCACTGTATGATATTTCTTTGGCTTCAAGTAAATCATCATTATGATTAATTTGCTCCTCTGCCATGTTGATTTGTTCAAGTAAAGTACGTCTTGTTTCCAACTCTTTATGATTAAATTGGAAGCTTTGACCTAATCTATCCAGCTCAATAGATAGTGTCTGATTTTGCTCACGCAGACGCAATAAATCAGAAGAAAGACGATCGGCATTTTTAGTGACGTGCTTGCGTGCCGTTACTTCCGTTTCCATCGTTTCGTACATTGCATCAATACGCTGTTCAATATATCCAGTTTGTTCAGTTACTTCCTTTAGCTTCAAATCTGCTAATAAATTCAAAACTTGCTGGCGTTGTGAGTCAATTGCTTGAAGTTCTTGCTCCACGCTATCATTTGGAAAAACATAACCGGCTTCTACAAGCTTAGTGTGCCCTTGGGCTAGTTCATTTAATTGATCAACATACTTAATGTTTAATTGATCAAACAACTCTGGAATATCAGCCATCATTTTTTCCATTTGAGTTGTTTCCATCGCTAACTGTTCATAGATATCAGAAGCCGTAGCATGATCACCATTCTCTGTTAACTCTGTAAACTCGTCGTAGTCTGCTTCTAATTGACTCAAAAACTTATCTAGGGCAGGGTTAGCTGGTCCAAACTTAAAGTTTTCAGCAAGCAAACGCTTACGCAATCCCTCATACTTCTTCTTGAGATCATTGATTGCCTCGCGATGCTCTTCATCAGTTTTCTTTAAATCAAGCAGACCAGCCCGCACATCTTTAATGGTAGTTTCCGTGTCATCCACCATTCCTTGCAAACGTTCTAATTCATTACGTGTCTTAATAAAGTTTATGCCTCGAGCCTCAAAAAGTACTAAATTAGCTTGTTGATCAATTTTCAAAAACTTATTATTTTGAACATCATTAAAAGCACTCTCAAATTTCTGATAGTTCTTTAAAGACTGGCCTGTTAAAGGTAACTTTCGTCCCTCTACAAGCTCTTCACGAACTTTCAAAGATTCAAGCTGATCTTTTCTTGCCCTGAGGTCACTAACTTTTTTGACCGTAGTTCTTTGCATCACAAATATTGCTAAATAAGCGATGACAACCAAAAGTAATATAATTGCTAAGACTGTAAAGTTAAACATATGGATAGTTTCCAACCTTTTAATTTTCACTTTCCATCTTAGCACTTATACGGTTCAATTAAAGGAGATTTGCTAAATCTCAAATCGTTTACAATTTTCTTAACAATTTGCTATTCCTTAATGGTTCTGATATCATGTAATAAGTTGTTAAATTGAGTAGCAGTAAGTAAAGAAGCGCGTCAACAACGCCCCAAATCGTTAGTAAGGCCATAGCTACTGGCTCTGAGAAACGTCAAGATAGGCGCTGCACGCATCTGGTACTTACCCTCAAATGTACAGCATAATACATTTTGGAGGACATATACATGTCACGTTATACAGGTCCAAAGTGGCGTATCTCACGTCGCTTAGGTGTTTCATTGTCTGGTACTGGTAAAGAATTGTCACGTCGTGCTTACGCACCTGGTGACCATGGTGCCGGCCGTCGTGCTAAAATTTCTGAATACGGAATGCAATTGCGCGAAAAGCAAAAGTTGCGTTTCACTTATGGTTTGACTGAACGTCAATTCAAAGCTTTGTTTAACAAGGCTGGTAAGATTCGTAAGGGTACTCATGGTACTAACTTCATGATCTCATTGGAACAACGTTTAGATTCAGTTGTTTATCGTCTCGGTTTGGCAACAACACGCCAACAAGCACGTCAACTTGTTAATCATGGTCACATCTTAGTAGATGGTAAGCGCGTTGATATTCCTTCATACAACGTTCAACCTGGACAAGTTGTATCAGTTCGCGAAAAGTCAAAGAACATCTTGCCTATTCAAGCTGCTATCGAATCAGTTGTGGCACGCCCACAATTCGTATCATTAGACACTGAAAAGCTTGAAGGTTCACTCGTTCGTTTGCCAGAACGTGAAGAATTAGATGCTGACATCAACGAAGCATTGATCGTCGAATATTACAACCACTTGGGTTAATATTTTAATTCTTAGTTGGTTGAAACGTCACCAAAACATGGTGACGTTTTTTATTTTTATTAGTAACGAGCAAAAAGGCAACCTAAAGTTAGGTTGCCTTTTTGTGCGAACTTTTTTATTCGTTTAATTATTTATTTCTGGCATTTTCCAAGCATTTTTATAATCATATCGATCCCCTTCATTTACTAAAAACTGGTGGACATATATTTCTCGAACAGCATGGGCCGTGTAGAACAAGATGTTTTGTTCTATTAGCCAATTATCAATTTTCAAATAAATAAGATATCGATCTTTTTCATTTTCAGTTTGCTTGAAAAGAAAAATTAAATGCTGGAGTTGCTCTAATAACGTTGGAAATATTGCTAGTGGCTTGATTAGCCCAGCTAGTGAAGCAATGCTCATCGACGTCTCAACTGAAAAAACACGTGCTTTCATGTATGCCATCAATTATTGGGCTAATAACCTGGCATTGATGGTTGGAATGCTCATTGGTGGCTGGTTATTTGAACGACATTTCTTATTACTTACTACTATTCTAGTTATCATAAATATTAATTCATTACTTTTAACCAAATATTTAATTACTGAAACCCATGAACAAACGATTAATAAAAAAAGTCACGTTGGGTTTCAGTCTGTATTTCATAGTTATCAGATCGTATTATGCGATGCTCGTTTTGTTATCTTCACATTAGGTGGCATCTTATTACTTAGTGTTGAATTTCAACGTACTAACTTTATTGCCATCCATTTGGCACAAAGTTTTATCCATACGAAATGGTTGGGTATATCATTTGATGGTGTAAAAATGTTAAGTCTATTGACAAGTATTAATACAGCTATTATCGTTTTGTTTACTGCACCAATATCTCGTTGGATAACTAATCGCAATACGAAAAAAATATTTGTAATGGGCACCATGTTATTTACATTAGGCTACGCTCTGCAAGCATACGTCAACACGCTACCCTTATTAATTTTGTCAAGCTTCATATTATCTTTTGGTGAATTGATGTATGTCCCAACACGTCAATCAAAATTAGCCGATTTAATGCCAGAAAATAAACGTGGCGCCTACCTTGCTTTTAATGGTTCAATTTTTCAATTAGGAAAAGTCATTGCAGCATCAATGCTGATTGGCGCACCATTTCTTGGTTCGTTTGGTATAGCTACCACAATTATTTTTCTGGGATTAGGAGCGATTATATTAACTCTTTGGGCACTACGTTTAATACCAGATAACCAAAACAACATCTAGGTTTATCATTGCGCCCCATTGACTGAGAGTTTAGGTACAAATTAACAACTAAGATAACGTATAATAGAAGTATCAAACATTAATGGAGAAAATTATGGACGTCAATGAACGCTTACAACAAGAACAGCTTGGTACTGGCAGCCCAAAAATTAACCCTGATGAGCAAAACCGTTATCTTGGCACGTTCCGAGAACGTGTCATTGTCGCAATTAAGGTATCTCAATTAGGCAATTCAAACATCCAATCACAATTTGCCGCATCACTTAAATCACATAGCATTGGCAAGGTTCTAATTGATCAGCAACTTGCCGGTGACTATTTTTCAACGTATGTCGGTTTAGCAACGCAGAGCAAACATAGTTTCACCTTGCTTTCCGACTCTACAAAATCCGCACATCAAGAAGATCCAATTGCAGTGGTATTAGCCGCTAGTACTGCTGTCAATGTAGATAATATTTACTTAGGATAATTGTTTATGACACAAGAACCGCTAGCGTACCGTATGCGCCCCACAAAAATTGAAGAGATTGTTGGCCAACAACATTTAGTTGGTGAAGGCAAAATCATCTGGCGCATGGTCGCTGCTCATCGGCTGAGTTCGATGATTTTGTACGGACCGCCTGGTACTGGTAAAACATCAATAGCTAGTGCCATCGCCGGTTCATCAAAATATGCGTTTCGCATGCTAAACGCTGCTACCGATAGCCAAAAAGATTTACAAATCGTTGTCGAAGAAGCAAAAATGTCAGGGACTGTCGTCTTATTACTAGACGAAATTCATCGCTTAAACAAAATCAAACAAGACTTTTTACTACCGCATTTGGAGTCCGGAGCAATTATATTAATTGGTGCGACGACAGAAAATCCTTATATTAATGTCACACCGGCTATTCGTTCCAGAACGCAAATATTTGAAGTTAATAGTCTAAGTGAAACAGATATTACAAACGCCGTTAAACGAGCCATTACTGATAAAGAAAAAGGCCTTGGACAATACAATATCGTGCTCGATGATAACGCTATGTTGCAATTATCACGAGCAACAAATGGTGATTTACGTAGTGCTTTAAATGGTTTAGAATTAGCAGTTTTATCAACAAAAGCAGATAAAAAGGGTGTCGTTCATATCAGTTTGCCAATCATTGAAGAGACTGTGCAACGCAAAGCATTATCAGCAGATAAAGATGGAGATGCGCATTATGATGTGATTTCAGCCCTGCAAAAATCAATTCGCGGTTCCGACACCGATGCGGCGTTACACTACGCTGCCCGCATTATCGAATCCGGTGATTTACCGATTTTAGCACGCCGACTTACCGTTATTGCATACGAAGATATCGGGTTGGCAAATCCACCGGCAGCTCAGCGAGCCGTCACCGCTATTCAAGCCGCACAAACACTAGGATTTCCAGAGGCCAGAATTCCACTTGCCAATGCTATTATTGAGCTCTCTCTCTCACCTAAATCTAATTCGGCCTATAAAGCGATTGACTCGGCTATTAGTGATGTTCGTCATGGCAAGTCTTACGATATACCAAATCACTTAAAAGACGCACATTATAAGGGATCTTCGGAGTTGAATCACGGTGTAGATTACACATATCCACACGACTATGATAATGATTGGGTAGCTCAGCAATATTTACCAGATAAAATGACAAACATTCAGTACTTTCATCCTAAAGGTAATTCGAAAGTTGAACAACAATTATTTGATGTCTATCAAACACTAAAATCGCGACAAGAAAATGGGCTAAACTAAAAAGTCAAGTCTTTCAGTTAACGAGTTTTCGCGTTATAATACTATATGAATTCCTCAGATATACGCATTGCTACATCATCAGCTTTTTCCTTACAACTTTTATTTTCGGTTGGGAATTCAAGACTTAGAAGATATGCCCTTTCATTCGGTAATCTGACAATCTTGATGAACCATCCACCTCGATAATTTCGAGGAAAATCTGCGTAGCGATTAACGGTATCAATTGAGTGTTCCGGGCTAAGCCCGTGCGTCCACATTTGTGGGCGTTTTTTTGTATAAATTAAAACCTGTGTTTAATTAGGTTAAAGAACATACTATTAATTTTATTATGAAAGCGCTATACTAGAGGTGTAGAAGAAGAACGCATTGCACATTGCAAGAAGGGATGTTATTATGACAGCAAATTATCATAGGATTTTAGTACCACTGGATGGATCAAAAGAATCTGAAGCTGCATTAACGCGCGCGATTGAACTGGCCTTGGATGCTGGTGATGAAGGCATCTTGTCAATTTTAAACGTTATCGATACCCGTGCATTTCAAAATGTAGCTAGTTTTGACGATACAATGGTTGAAGCAGTTTCAGATGAAACGCGTAAAAGCTTAGAAAAATATAAGGCACAGGCAATTGAAGCTGGCGTTAAAAATGTCGATTATCTAATCGAATACGGTTCGCCCAAGTCGTTAATCGCTAAAGATGTACCTAACGAAGTCAATGCTGATTTGATTGTTATCGGTGCAACTGGATTAAATGCTGTGGAACGTTTAGTTATTGGTTCTGTTACTGAATTCGTAACGCGATCTGCTAAAGTTGATGTCCTAGTAGTTCGCGGTTAAATTATTGCTCATATAAAAAGACACTACAATGATGCAGTGTCTTTTTATATGTCTTTATTTATATTGTTCTAAATCAACATCTTTTAGAGCAATTAGCTTCGTTTTATGAGAAACCTTGTACCAAAAATATAAGATTACAAACAAAGGAACTGATAAGTAGGTCACAAATATTTTTTCCACATTTAGATGGGCAAAACTGTCCGGATCCTGACCAATAATAACACCAATAGAAATTACTAGGGCAAATAGTGGGCCGAATGGGAACCACTTAGCCTTGTATTTCAAATCAGACAGACTCTTCCCTTGCGCCACATAAGCTCTTCGGAAGCGATAATGAGAGATAGCAATGCCGACCCAAGCAATGAATCCAGTTAACCCAGAGGCATTGACCAGCCAAGTATAAGCAACTGATCCTCCTTTGGTGTTAGCAATAAATGCTAATAGCCCAATCGCGGTAGTTAATACTAAGGCTGCAACTGGTACCCCTCTAGTTGAAAGCTTGGCAAAAATTTTAGGCGCATCCCCTTTACGCGCCATAGCGTACAACATACGTGTAGAAGCATATGAACCTGAATTTGCTGACGAAACAATTGATGTTAAGATAACTGCGTTCATTAAACTAGCCGCAAAAGCAATCCCTGCATTTTTAAATACAATAGTAAATGGTGAGACAGCAATGTTTTGTGTGGAAGAACTCAATAAGCGCGGATCTTTATAGTAAACCAAAGCGGAAATGACAAAAATTGCCAGAATATAAAACAATAAGATACGCCAAAATACTTGATTTATCGCCTTAGGAACTGACTTATCAGGATCCTTAGCTTCTCCAGCAGTAATACCAATTAACTCAGTTCCTTGAAAAGAAAATCCGGCAACAACAAAAACCGAGAGTACTGCTTGTGGTCCACCAACAAACCCGTGATTACCGACCGACAAGTTTTTCATGACATTGATGTCAGAATGAATTACACCGAAAATAGTAGCTAGACCAACAACTAGGAAAGCAATGATAGTTATCACCTTAATCATTGATAACCAAAACTCTGCTTCACCAAAAGTACCAACCGAAAGGATATTAATCAAAAAGATAAGTAATAACGCAACTGCGGAAAATATCCATCCAGGCGTATGTGGAAACCAGAACTCAGCTACTAAACCAACAGCAACAATATCAACAGCAAGCGTGATAGCCCAATTAAACCAATAGTTCCAACCCATTGCAAATCCCAATGCGGGATCAACATATTTTCCAGCATAATCAGAAAATGAGCCTGATGTTGGTGAATATGTAGCCATTTCCCCCAGTGAGGTCATTAAAAAATAAACCATTACACCAATAGCTAAATAAGCAACAATAGCTCCTAGTGGTCCAGCTTGAGCAACAGTTGCTCCTGACGCCACAAATAATCCCGTTCCTATTGAACCACCTAATGCAATCATTGACACATGTCGTGTTTTCAATCTACGCTGTATGTGTCTATTATGTTCAGACATAATATCTCCTTCTCAAAATAAAAAACCTCTTCACAACAAACGGAAGAGGTTTAAAAAGTCATTATTAATCACTTTTCAAAGCGCACCGCAATTTTGCGACAGTCTAGCAACTATTAATCACTAGCCCAAGAATTATCTTGCCAGATAATCCTTTCGGCAACCTTCCCTTTTACATGATTTCAACATCCTGGCGGACTTCATCATGCGACTCATGTCGGTTGCAACCTCTTTGACACAATCAAAATAATAACACACTTATACACGACCGTCAATTTTGAGTACCCTTTGCCAGTGACGAGCACGTTTGTAATATTGTTGTGCACTAAACTGCCACCAAAAATAGCCAAAGGTAATTGCTCCCAAGCCACTAGTCAATGCCATATGGTGAGATTGAATACGGGCTAACATAATTGATAACCAAAATAAACCAATGACAATATTGATCATCACTTGAATTTTTCTCGACTTGACCAAATGTGGCATAATAATGACCAGCAGCAAGAGCAATTGCAACCACCATACCAACAATAAGTTGGGTATCGTTTCACCTATTTTAGGACCATCCTGCCAATGAATGCGTAAAATAATTGTAATAACCCATGTCAGCAACATCGCAACAAGTTGTGTAATGGCAAACCACCAAGCAGCAATCTTATAATTTATTAAATAAAGAAATGCTACCATGACCGCTATCAATGGAATGACGACCCAATAATGGGAAAAAAGATTACCTAACCCTAAGTATAAGGGTATTTTCAACGATAAAATATTGTTTACTGCAAAATCTGTAGTCGCGTCCAGAACTTGCATAAATATCATATGAAATCTAACTTGAATACCTAAAAAAACAAAAATAATGCCAAAAGTAATGATTAAAATTTTTCTTAGTTTATCCGGTGGAATTAACATTGTTTATAATTGTGATGATACGGATACGCATATTCAAATTATACTGACACAAACATAATTCTATAAGGACAACAATATGCTCAATTAACACCGCTTGCTCACATTCTCCCAAATATTAAATTTCTACAAACTCATTTGCTTATAGTTCTTAATAATTGTAGCATTATATGAGATATAATTATTAAAAAAAACTGATATGGTTAAAATTTAATCTTGACTTTAACTTGGTCCGATATCATTACTACCAGTTGGTTTTTTGCCGATATTTTTAGTTGTGCTCTTAAGTATTAATACATGGTAAACGAATTATTGCTAGACTAATAATCTCAAAATGTGATGAACATGAAGGTCAGTGTTTTTTGATTAATAGTTAGTTTCAAGTTTTCTACCTTTGCTATCTAAAAATGACAATGTATCGATAAAATTCGATAATTGTCTTTATTATCTTAAAAAATGCCATAATTAATTGGCTAAAACAATCGAGAGACGGTTATGAAAAAAAACAAAAAAACTGCAGTTAAGTCCAGAATTGCTCGCTATTCAAAAAGTAGTCACAAACTACGAAATATTATCTTGCTTGTTGTCGGTCTCTTACTTATCGTGTCAGGCACATTTGCTTGGATGGCTATCCATAATACTAAATCAGCAATTGATAAAACATACAAGAGCAGTGGCGTCACAAAATCCCGAAACGTCTCAAGCGTTGTGCAAAGTGGAAAGCCTTTGTCTATTTTGTTATTTGGAACGGATACCGGTGAATTAGGACGTACCTACAAGGGACGTACCGATTCAATGATGTTGCTTCTTGTTAATCCTAAGACAAAAAAAACAACAATGATTTCTATTCCTCGTGATGCGATGGTTTCTATTCCGGGGTACGAAAGTACTTTCCCTCAAAAAATAAATGCAGCTTACGCCTATGGTTCAACGGCAACTGCTATTAAAACTGTAGAATCTTACTTAAACATTCCTATTGATTTTTATGCCTTAGTTAATATGTCCGGCTTGGAAAAAATGGTCACTCAAGTTGGGGGGATTTCTGTTAAGTCCCCCATTGACTTCACTTATAGTCAGGACACAGCCCATGCGTATGGTGCAAACCTATACCGTTTCCACAAGGGAAGTACAGGCTATGAACATTCTGATGATAATGGGGTCACTTGGTCGGCAACCAAGCACGTCATGACTGGTGATGCAGCCCTTGCATTCTCGCGCATGCGTTACGATGATCCAGATGGTGATTATGGGCGCCAAAAACGTCAACGATTGGTGTTAGAAGCGTTAATTAAAAAATCGGCTAATGTTTCTAGTTTATTAAATACCAAGTTTATGAATACAATGAGTTCAAATGTTCAAACTGATTTATCATTTGGTGACTTAACTACAATTGCTAGCAAATATATTAACGCCGCAAAGAAAATTGTTACAGAGCATATTCAAGGTGTTAGTACGAGTTATCCTGATTCCGAAGGTAATAATGTTTCATATGAAGTTGTTACTCAAAAAGAAAAACAACGTGTTACTAATTTAGCTCGTAAAGCCCTTGGCTTGAAGCATGCTTCTACTGGTTCAGCCTACGGCGGTGATATACCAAGTTCTCTACAAACAATAGCTGATTCTCTCCGACCAGAAAATGACGAATCAACTGATTCTGAGGATAGTTCTTCAAACTAAAAAAATTAACTGAACTAAAAAAGACGTTGTAATAACGTCTTTTTTTATTTGTGTTTTATCTTATTACAGCATGACCATGTTGAAAAATTTGCTTCTGTTCTTGCTGCAAAACTTTCATATTATTAATCGGGTTTTCCCGAATCACAATAAAGTCTGCATATTGACCAACCTCAATAGCACCGTAGTTATCATTAATTCCCATCATTTTAGCTGCGTTAACAGTTGCTGATTTTAGAACTTGCTGAGGCGTCATATGACCAAATTCAACCATCATATCCATTTCGACAGCACTTTCATTTCCAAAACCATTGAACGGTGTACCAGAATCTGTTCCCATTACAATATTCACTCCCGCCGCTGCTGCTTTCTCGATACTTTTTTGATGTGCCTCCCAGTGTGTAATGGCTCGCTCAATCATCCATGATGGCACTTCATCCGGTCGATCAATAATCCTCTTCATAGCTATCATTGTTGGTATGACCGATGTTCCTTTGTTTTTCATCAATTCTATCGATTCGTCATCAATATGAAAAGCATGTTCTACAGAATCAACTCCAGCTCGGACAGCAATTTTTATTCCTTCGGCACCTTGAGCATGTGCCGCAACTTTAATTCCTTTTTTATGCGCTTCAATCACACCTGCTCGAACTTCATCTTCATTTAATTGAACCTGATCTGGGGTCTCAAAATCTCCAGCACTTACACCGCCAGTCACCATAAACTTGATTACTTGGGCGCCGCCTTTCATTGCCTGACGTACTGCCTTACGAACCTCATCAACACCATCAACTTCAATACCACCACCATTGCTACCATGTCCACCTGTCATTGAAAAGGCTGCACCACTAGCAACCATCATTGGTCCTTGAATCCCACCTTCACGCTGCATACGTGCAATTTCAATATCAGTCATACGTGCTGTGCCAACATTTCGTACAACCATCACACCATGATGAAGCATTTTTTTCATATTATGTTCGGCCACAATAGCTGCTCGAACATGCTCTTCATCGCTATCAACACCAAATTTTTCCTTTCCAAATTCATGGTTCACATCAGAGTCAATATGAATGTGCGCATTAATTAATCCTGGCATAATGTATTTTCCCGCCATATTAATAGCATTTTCGATATCAGGGCCTTCACCTTTTCCAACATCAATATAGCGTCCCGATTGTTCATCAACAATAACGTACCTGTTTGGATCAAATTCACCTGTTTGTGCATTAAAGCCATTGAAATTGTAATATTTTGTTTTTGTCATTTGATAATTTCTCCGTACTCATTAAGTTATTTCCAGTACATATCTTGATATGCTGGTGAATGAAAGCTATTTCCTTTAAATCCACCAATTTTATCAGTAACAACATTTGCTGTTACTGGTTGATAAATCGGTACCATATAAGCTTTTATTTTAGTAAAATACTGGTTAGCTTTCTGTAACGTTGCATAACGTGCTTTAGCATCGTTTGTTTCTTCCGCCGCCTGTGCTAAATAACCATCGTATGTCGCATCACTAACTTTTGAAAAATTCAACCCATAACCGGTCTTGCCAATCGCCAATGGGTAAGCCGCATCTGGTACAGTAACGCTTAATCCCATATTCACCATGTCAAAATCTTGTTTTAATACTTCTGAAACAGCTTGTGAATGTGGCACGTATTTCGTATTAATAGTGATGCCCTTGAATGCGTGCTCCACAGTATATTGAATATAAGCACCAACTTTTCTACTTGTAGAATCGTCGTCAAATGTCATTGTAAATGTTGCACTAGTTTTTCCCGTATCCTTTAGATAGGCTGCCCATTCAGTTTGTGCTTTTTTCTTATCAACTGTAAACTGTGTGCCAGCATCTTTGGTAAAATCCGCACCAGTTTTCGGATTTGTCATAATGCCTTTTGGCACCGCATTTGACTGTGGCATTGAGCCATCATTCATTATGTTAGAAGTAATCTCATTACGGTTTATTACATATCCAAATGCTTGCCTTAGGTGTATATTGTTAGTCTTTTCGCTTGTTTCATTAAAATATATGCCCCTAACCACTGCTTGTGGGGTTGCGTGATAGTACTTTGTGTTTTTGTAGGTTTTAATATAGTCATCAGAAAGCTGAGCAATGTCTAAGTGTTTATTCTTAAATTCGTTCGCTGCCGTCATTGGTGTCTTAATAACTCGCACTTTAACCTTTTGAATTTGTACCTTCTTCGCTGCCCAATAATTAGAATTTTTAGTGAAAGTAAAGCCAGAGTTAGTTCCAGTCCAACCAATCATCTGATAGGCTCCATTCGTCACCATATACTTTGACGACGTACCGTATTTAGTACCCCACTTTTCATAGTCTTTAGTATTAACTGGAATAATAGAGGTTGCTAATTTGTCAAAAGAAGGTGTTGCTTGTGTTAATGTGATTTGCAACGTATGACTATTAATTGCCTTAACACCAATTTTATCCGGTGACATTTTACCTGAGTGAACATCTTCATAATTTTTCATGATTGATATGGCATCAGCTGAGTTTTGTGATTTTGTTTTTGGATCTGCTATTGCACGGATTGCTGTCACAAAGTCTTGGGCAGTAACTTTATCTCCATTTGACCATTTAGCATTGTTCCGAATCTTAAATGTATAAACCGTACCATTTTGAGTTGGCTTCACAACTTTATCTGACATTCCGGCAACAACTTTATCACCTTTATAACGATAAAGCCCTTCATAAACTTGATCTTGGGCCTGACCTGAATAAATATCAGTTGTCATAATTGGGTTCATAGTCATGACATCATCTTTCATCATAGTTTGCAAAGTTTTAACCTTGTTCTCTGATCCGTTAATGTGTTTCACAAACCAAGTGCCTGCTATAGCACAGATGACGAATGCACCTGCCGCCCAACGTATTTTTTTGTTCATTTATCTCTTCCTCATATCCTTGACTTAAAACTTGTTTAACAAATAAAATAAAAACCAATCCTATATTGGATTGGTTTCGTGATTGTATCATTATTCACGGAGAGCAAATCCAGTCGCATATATTTTAGCGACTGAAAATGCTCAACCGCCTTACTCGAGAATGAGGGCGTTGAGAAGTAGTTGTGATTGTACAGCCTGTGTTTGCATGTTTATTTTAATCATCATGTTGTTCTCCCGACATATTTGATGAAATTAATATTACATTATTTTCTTTATATTTTCAATACTTTTTCCAAAATCTAATAAATGTGGTTTTCAGCTTATATTTTTAGGATATTCAATATGTTGCCAATCCTGATCAAATAATATTTCTTGTAATTCATCATCTGTCACATCTTGCCCATCAAGAGACTTTTTATATACTCTTCTTTGATCTTGTAGTGCTCCGTTTTGATACATTTCTGCTCGTGAAATCGCATATTTTATTAAAGAATTGTCTTCAATTTCATTGCACAATTGCGCTGATAAAGTTATCGAAGGATTAATAACACGTTGGTTTAGTTCGTTTAGTGTTCGTTGCATATTTACAGAGAGGCCAATCGATTTGACAAAATTTTGAAGGTTATTCATCATATTGATTGCTTCATTTTGGTACCCAGTCATCGACTGAGCCGGTTCTAAAGCAACTTTTTCATTCATTTTTTCAGCTTTCAATTGATCACTTTCTTGCCAGTCATCTTCATTCATCACAAAATACATTACTAATAATCGAATAAAGCGAACAGTAGAACTACGAATACCTATTGATGAAGTTGGATCTAAATCCAACATACGTAATTCCATATAATCAACGCCGTTTTGTGCCATACCTTTTAGACCTTTTAATGACTTTAATCGAATGGGCCCATGGAATTCTGACTCAGACTGAATCTCTTCTGAATCAATAGCTACTAAAATAGCCTTCTCATAGTCATGAATACTCGAATAATTTCCTCGAAAATCACTAAACAAGCCATATTCTCGTGATCCTCTTAGTGAACGCACAGGATAATCTGGAACACTGCCGACATAAAAATTTTGTTCAGAGATAGGCGTAGCACCAAACAAGTAAGTCAACAACCAACTATATTTAATGAAACCATGTGTTACCTTTTCAAATAAAGCATTACGTATCGCTGATTTATCCGTATAATCATTTCTAACATAAGCATAGAGTGAATTAATCAGCGCACTGTCAAAGCTTAAATTAACATGTACACCTGTCGGTAGTGCTCGTCGAATATCATGCTTAGATAACCATTCATGATAGTATTTTTCTTTTTCTGGACTAACATGTGATATTTCTAATGTATTTAAATTCTCAGGTAATATTGGTGGTAATGAAAGGGGCCAAAGTACTTCATCTTCTTTTAATGCCGACCGTAATGAATAATTTAGTGCGGTTAAATCGCGAATGGCTTCAGCCGCATTTGCAGCAGTGGGCGTTATAATTTCACTTTGCATATTAAAAAAATCATTTTTGATTCGTCTATTTTTCTCTTGCTCACCAAGTTCTTCTGGAAATCCGTGATTAGATAGCTTGCCGTTTTTAAACACTCTATGCATTTCGACTTCTATACCCATTTTGACGTCCATTAAGGCTGTTTCCAAATCTTTCGATAGTATCAATTGACCAATTTTGTCTAATTCCATGTTATTTACCATCAATTCACAATGTTATTTTTAAGATAACAAATAATATCATTATTTTATCATCGCAATAAATTGTGTTTCTCCTTTTTTTAATTGCCATTTGAACAAAAAAACCTATCCGAAACCGGATAGGTCATGTGAATACGTTCTGTTCAAGACAGCTACCTCCAGTCGCACTATTAGCAACTGAAAAGACTCAGTCACCTTATTTAAAAATAAAGGTACTGAGTAGATATACATACGATGTCTTTATATTCATTGTTTTCTTAATCATAATGTACTCTCAACTTATTTAATGAACCTAATATTACACTACTGGATGAATGTTTGCAAATATTTTATTTGTTATTTATACGGCGAGAAAGAACTAGATAAACCGGATATCCTAAAGCAACAATTGCAATTGAAATGAGCACACCAGAAAGATCATGCATAATTTCCGAAATTTCGACATACACTGATCCCAAAATTGCTAGAATTGGTAGCCAAGGATACAATGGCATTGAAAAGTTACGTTGCTCACCCAAAGGATCTCTTCTACGTAACTTAAAAACGCCAACAAATACTAATATATAAAACAAAAATGTTGTAAAAATCGCAATATCACTTAACCTATCAGGATTAGTAAAAACTATCATTAAAATCCCTAGCAAAATCATAAACCAAATCGATTTATTAGGTGTACGTGATCGCATATTAATTTTTGAAAACTGCTTAGCAAATGGAAATAAACCGTCATTAGCCATTGCAAAAAGAACACGAGGAAAAGAGACTATTTTACCATTGAGGGTTCCAAGTAATGAAATTAATACCGCTACACTTAATAACCTCCCACCAATAACCCCGAAGGCATTAGTAGCCATATATAGTGTTGTGTTTTGACCTAACTTAACAATGTTATTAGCTGGTAAGCTTTGGTAGACACCAAAACTTACCCCAACGTACGCTACAATGACAATTAAAATCCCAAAAATTATCGCTCTAGGCAAGACTTTTTGCGGATTTTTAATTTCTCCACTAATATTGGCTAATGTAACCCAACCATCATATGCAAACAACGTTGCTAAGACAGCCACACCAAATCCTCCTTGACCGCTTTGTGAAATATGAGCAACGGTTTGTCCAAGTGCATTATGCTGTCCAAAAAAAATTCCAAAAATAATTAGTGCAACTATAGGCAACATTTTCACTGTGGTTGTTATGATTTGGAAACCTGCACTGAAACGATTAGGAATCGAATTAATAATACCAACAAATGATAGCGCAAGAATTGCCGAAGGAATTTCTAAGCTTTTAGATAAACCAAACAAATCAACAAACAGTATTCCAAAATAAGCAGCAATAGATCCCATCATTGCCGGGCCGTAAAATATCACTTGCATCCACCCAGCCAAGAACCCCCAAATCTTACCATAAATTTTCTCGATATAAATATAAATGCCACCAGTTTTGTCCATTTGGGAGCCAATTTCAGCTACACTGATTCCTGACGCTAGCGTTAAAAGACCTCCAGCAATCCAAGCTAACATCGCTGCGTTTGTGCTACCTGCTGATTCTAAAACACTGCCTTGCTTAAAAAATATACCAGAACCAATGATTGTTCCAACAACTAAAGCTAATGATGCTGTTAATCCAAAACCACGATTTAATTTCTGTTCATTATTTCCCATCATATCTCCAAGATAAATAAATAATATCTTTATTATTCATCAATACCCATCACATAAAATAAAAAAGTTCGGAAAGAAAGTCCGAGCTTTTAATTACCAAAATAATCCAGTCCCATTACATGACGAACATCTTTCATCGTTTCTTCAGCTACTGCATTAGCTTTATTCGATCCCTCTTGTAACATATCCAAAACTGCTGGAATATCCTTAGCAAATTCTTCGCGTCGTTGACGGATTGGTGCCATCTCAGCTTCCATGACATCTATCAAATGCTTTTTTATTTTCATATCACCTAAGCCACCAGCCGTATACTGATCTTTTAGTTCTTGAACACGTTTTTTATCCGGATCAAAAATATCTAAGTAAGTAAACACCACGTTACCTTCAACATGACCAGGATCAGTAATATTGATATGTAAGGGATCCGTATACATTGACTTAACCTTTTTCACCAATGTATCCGCATCATCACTCAAGAAAATACCGTTATTTAATGACTTGGACATTTTTGCATTACCATCTAAACCTGGTAAACGCCCTTGCCCCTTGGGTGGAAAAACACCAACTGGTTCAACTAGGACATCAGACTTATAGGCATTATTGAACGAGCGTACTAACTCACGTGTCTGCTCAAGCATAGGTTCTTGATCATCCCCTACCGGCACCTTTGTTGCTCGAAAAATAGCGATATCGGCTGCTTGTGATACTGGATATGTCAAAAATCCTGCAGGAATTCCCTCATCAAAGCCTTTTTGTTTAATTTCTGACTTAACTGTTGGATTTCGTTGCAAACGTGCTACACTAACCAAATTCATGAAGTATTCTGTCAGTTCGAATAACCCTTTGATTTGTGATTGTACAAAAATAGTTGTCTTAGCTGGGTCGATGCCAACCGCCAAATAGTCCAAGGCTACCTCAGTTAATGATTGACGTATTTTTTCCGGATTACGAGCATTATCTGTAAATGCCTGTGTGTCAGCAATCATAACAAATGGCAAGTAATCGCCAGAATTTTGCATGCTCACACGGTTTTTTAACGATCCAATATAATGACCAATATGTAGTTTACCGGTGGGACGATCACCAGTTAAATAAATTTCTTTTGACATGTTCAAAACCTTCTATTAATTAGTTAACTCATTCTATTATACGTTAAATCTAGGAGCAGCGTTGAAGAAATTATCACAAAATAAAGTACGCTATTATTGACATTTTCCTATAAAACTTATACACTATCACTATTAAGAAGAAAGAGGTACGAGAACTTGTTGAACAATTTTTAAGATGTGGTGAATAAAAGCAATAGATTGTTTTTATGCGCTTTTCTTGAGATTGGTCTGCCTTTTTCGTACTAAACACGTAAACTGCCACCAGTCTCGCAAGTTGATTGGAGGCATTTTTTATGCAAGAAAACCCTCGTAAAGTATTTTTAGTTGGCTTAACAACTAATCAAGGAAACCTAGACTACGAATTAGAAGAACTAGCAAATCTAGCAAAAGCAAATAATCTTGAACCCGTTGAAACTTTTACTCAAAAGTTAGAACGACCAAATCCTAGTACTTACTTTGGTAAAGGCAAGGTTAAAGAGTTAGGTGAAGCTGTAAAAACTTATAACGTTGATATGATTGTTGTCAATGATGAATTGACACCTTCTCAAATTCGTAACCTGGAAAAAACAACTGATGCTACTGTTGTTGATCGTACTGGCTTAATTCTCGAAATTTTCGCACAACGAGCTAAGACTAAAGTTGCAAAACTCCAAGTCCAGTTAGCGCGTTTGCAATACCAACTACCACGCTTACGTACAAGCATGTCGATTTCATTAGATCAACAAACAGGTACAGGTGGCGCTGGTTTCACCTCACGTGGTTCTGGTGAAACAAAACTAGAACAATCCCGCCAACGTATTACGTCCCAAATGGTTCATGTTCGTCAAGAACTGGCTGATTTAGACAAAAGTGAAAATACGCGTTCAATGCAACGACATGCTAACAACTTACCCAACGTAGCACTGGTTGGCTATACAAACGCTGGAAAGTCTACCTTGATGAATCGTTTGTTGATGCGTTTTGGTGTTGGTGCAGACAATGATGATAGTAAGCAAGTGTTTGAAAAAGATATGCTGTTTGCTACGCTAAATACCACAGTTAGACAACTAACTCTTCCTGATAAAAGACAGTTTTTATTAAGTGATACGGTTGGTTTCGTGTCAAAGCTACCTCATAACTTAGTTGCTGCTTTCCAATCAACGTTACAAGAAGCGGCAAATGCAGATCTAATACTGCACGTGGTGGATGTTTCAGACGAACATTATAAATCTATGATGGAAACAACTGAAAAAACATTAACTGAGATTGGTGTTACTGGTAAACCCGTTATTACGGTATATAATAAAGCTGATCGCACTGAGCTACACTATCCAGACATCTCTGGCGATAACGTAATTACTTTGTCAGCATTAGATACCAATTCTCAAGATGCATTGATTGATCTCATTGTTAAACATATTTTTAACGATAGCGAAGTCGTAACTTTGCATATACCATTTGATAAAGGGAATATAGTTGCCCAATTAGCTGCAAAACATAAATTTATAGAAGAACAATATGACGAAACTGGTAGTTGGCTAACGGTTGAGTTATCTGAAGTCGAGCGAAACTTATTTCAACAATATATTACGGAAGCAAAAAGCATGAATTCCTAGGAATTCATGCTTTTTGCTTGAAAATAATTATGCCGACCGCCGGGCTCAAACCGGCGACCCCCTCATTACTAGTGAGGTGCTCTATCAACTGAGCTAGGTCGGCAAATCAAAGTACTCAGGTACTACAAGAGAATAATACCAGATACCTCAATATATAAATATGGCGGCGACCATATTATACGGGTGACAGGAATCGAACCTGCACGGATTACTCCACTGGAACCTAAATCCAGCGCGTCTGCCAGTTCCGCCACACCCGCATGTATCACACAACCCTTTAATTCTACTGGAAAAATCTAAATCAGTCAAGAGGGTAATACAACTTAAATCAAAAAATATTAAAAAACTGCTATTCTAACGATTCCTTAGTCAATTGACGCATTTCAATGGCGAATTTAACAACAGTTCGAGCAACCGCATACATTGGCACAATCAATATCATGCCAAAAATCCCCCAAAGATTACCAGCTACCATCAAAAGAATCATAATTGTTAATGGGTGAATTTGTAATGATTTTCCAATAACATTTGGATAAATAAAGTTTCCATCCAATTGCTGCACAACCATCATCACAATCATTACTAACAACATTTGTTTCCATGATTGTGTACTTGCAACAATCAACGCTGGTATAACCCCAATCCAAGGGCCAATATATGGCACTATGTTAGTAATACCAGCAATCACACCCAGTAACCATGCGTATGGTTCACCAATAATTAAATAACCCACAGCCATGGTCACCCCGACAAACAGCATTTCAATAGCTTGACCCGATATATATTTTTCAATGGTTTTATCCATTTTAAGTGTCAATTCTTTGACATTGTCGGCAAAACGAACTGGAAAAAGCTTCTGGATTGCCGGCAACAAGCGATCACCATCACTTAGCATATAAAATAAGACAACTGGAATAGTCACGACATTAATCGTGACAGATGTAATCATCGAGACAGCACTGCCTAATGTACCTGCCGTAATAGTTAAAAAAGAAGCCGAGTACTTGCCAACAGCACCCTTTACTTCATCTACATCAATTGACAAATTTAAATTTGATAACCACTTACTTTGCAGTAAATCTGTTACAAAGCGCTGTACATTTTGTGCAAATTCAGGCAGTGCAGTAATTAAATTAGTAATTTCCGCCACTAGTGTTGGTATCAACAAAATTAAGGAGCCAGCTATCACGGCTAGGAACAACACAAAAGTAATTATCACAGCCAGTTGATGCGGCATTTTATGCCCTTTAACTGTAATTTTCTTTAAAAGTGTCAAAACAGGTTTCAAAACATAGTACAAGAATCCGGCTACAATTAATGGTACAAAAACCGTGGAAATAAATACTGAAATTGGTTTCATTAGAAAATCAAATCGGGAAACAATCAAAATTAAGAGCGATAGCGCTAATAATTCAATGGTCCAAAAAAATATATTTTTGTATTTAGGATTCGGTATCATATAATTTCTCCAATAGTTTATGTTGTACCTTCGGTAAACTTAATGCTGACCACTCATCAGAACTAAAATATTGTTGATTATCATTCAGCATAGCTGTTTCTTGCTTCACTAACCAAATTTCCCATCGACGATGTGTAAAAATATGTGTCACGGGCTTAATATTTAACTGTTGACCCGTAATTGATTCCATACTTTCAATTTGTGTTAGTGGAAATGTCCAAAATCCAGCCAACAAACCATTATCCGGTCGTTTTTCAAATAATAATTTACCATCTTTTTCAAAAACTGAAGCCATAAACAACTGTTTTACTGGTCGTTGTTTCTTGGTTTTAACAGGGTATTGATCCTCCACACCATCTCGAAAAGCCGCATTAAATTCACGTACCGGTGAATATAAGCTATCGGGATTTTTGGTTGTCATATAACTTGATCCCAGGTCCATAATTGCTTGATTAAAGTCCCCCGGTCTTTCCGGATCAACAATTGGCGCAATAATATCATAAAATATCTTACGTGATTTTGCATCAGCAATGTCAGCGTCAATTTTAAGTAATCGACTAAAAACACGATATTGATTGCCATCAACAGCCGGAACTACCTCATTGAAACTTATTGACGCAATAGCTGCCGCTGTATATGGCCCCACTCCTGGCAAACTTTGCAGATCATCACTACTCTCTGGCCATTGCCCATGCAATTCATTGACAACAAATTGTGCCGCCTTTTGTAAGTTTCGTGCTCTCGAGTAGTAGCCTAAACCCTCCCATAATTTGAGCACAACATCTTCTGGTGCGATCGCTAAATCACCAACCGTTGGTAACGATGTCATAAAGCGATCAAAATACGGAATAACTGTATCTACACGTGTCTGTTGCAGCATAATCTCTGAAACTAAAACACGATAGGGATCATGATTAACACGCCATGGCAAGTGCACTCGCCCTTCTTTATCATACCAATTGAGCAATGTTTTACGAAATTCTTTAATTGTTTGTTCATTCCAAGTTTCCATAATATCTATTGTAACACTTGTATTCATATAGATTTTGCCGTATAATTATTATTTGTATGAAATCATTGAATAAAAAAGGAGCACAATCATGGTATTAAAGAAGCCACTTAACTCATTTGCACGTGCCCGCAAAGTTAGTCATAGCGCTGCCAAGAAACAACGTCAAGCTGCTATCGCAAAATTGCAACAATGGGCAAAAGGTAAGTCAGAAGAATTACCTTCTACAAAGTAATTTTATCGACTACTTAAAACCAGTATTTATACTGGTTTTTTGTTTGCATTTTTATGACGAAAAAAAAAGAAAGGTGGATACTGTTGAATATAACACAAAAGCAAAAAACAATCTTAATTATATTAGTTATCGGTACCTTTTTAGGCTTTTTAAATCAAACATTAATGAATGTTGCCTTGCCAGATATCATGCGTGAATTTCATATTTCCACAGACTTGGGTCAATGGATGACAAATGGCTACATGTTAGTCAATGGTGTGATGGTTCCGTTAACAGCTTTTCTGATTCAACGCCTAACAACACGTACACTATACTTAACCGCCGCTGGGCTGTTTGCCATAGGAACAGTAACTGCTGGATTTGCGCCAACATTTGATATCCTCATTATCGGGCGTATGATTCAAGCGATGGGTGCCGGTGTATTCGGTCCTTTAATGAATGTCGTTGTCATGAATTTGTTTTCACCCAATGAACGTGGATCTGCAATGGGGACAATCGGTTTGGCGCTTAATTTTGCCCCTGCTTTGGGTCCCAGCTTGTCGGGATTAGTCGTTACTAATTTAAGTTGGCGCTTCCTATTTTATCTTGTCGCACCATTAATTATTGCGAACTTCATCTTGGCTTATTTCTTACTAAAAAATATTGGGCAACAAAAGAGGTTAAAATTCGATTTTATCGGCGTTGTTTTGTCAAGTATTGGTCTCGGATCATTACTTTACGGATTTTCTAACGCAGGTGCAACCCCTTGGAACGAGTTTACTGTATGGGGATTTGTATTAATAGGTATTATTGTTACAAGTTTATTCATTTGGCACCAATATACAACCAGAACACCATTGTTAAATATGTCCGTATTTAAATATCGACAATTTAACGTTGCTGTTTTAATCAATATTGTTTTGATGATTGCTATGTATGGCGGTGCACTGATGTTACCCCTCTATATGCAAAATGTGCGTGGTACAACAGCTTTTCAATCAGGTCTAGTGTTATTTCCTGGTGCCTTAGTAACCGCATTTTTATCACCGTGGAGTGGTCGTTTATATGATCGCTACGGTGCTAAATATTTAACATTAGTTGGTATTATGATTACAGCGTTTGGTACTTTTATTTTAGCTTCTCTGACATTAACAACTTCACTTTGGCTCGCTGTTCTCGGACAATTTGTCCGTCAACTTGGACTAGTCTTGGTCCTGATGCCAATTCAAACAGAGGCCTTCAATGCATTACCTTTAAAACTTATTCCTGATGGGTCTGCCATGTTTACTACAATTAGACAACTTGCAGCATCATTTGGTACAGCCACTTTGGTAACAATTATGACGAAAAGTGCACTTAACTATGGTCATAAACACACTCACCTCAGTGCTGAAATAGTTGATTTGCATGGGGTAAAAGTAACCTTTTTAACTGCCGCATTCTTAATGTTGGTTGCAGCAAGTTTAACTAGCCTACTAAAACTTAAAACTCGCGCCACATAAAATAAACAGCTATTGTTTGCTATAATGTAACTATAAAACACAAAGGAGTCTCAACTATGAATTACGGTTTCATTGGTGCTGGTAATATGGCTACTGCGATGATTAAAGGCTTAATTCACGCAGGTATTGATAGCAAAAATATTTATGTTTCCTCTCCCCACAGTGCGGCTAAATTAGCAGCAAATTTACATATCCAAGCAGCCGACTCAGAAACAATCACAAAAAAGTGTGATATTGTCGTTATCGCTTTCTTGCCTAACCAACTACGTACGCTGGGTACTTCTTTAAATCTAGACGGTAAAATTGTTATTTCAGTACTTGCGCAAGTAACAATTTCAGATCTTGATGAGGTGTTCCCAACAGCTTTCAATGTTCGTTCGTTACCCAATATTAACTCAGCAATCGGTAAAGGTAGCACCGCTTTAGCATTTTCAAAGCGTTTAAGTGAGAGCCAAATTGAAATGGTGCAAAATTACTGGCACCTGTTAGGTACTACTAGTGTCCTTGATGAACAATATTTCGCTATTTTTTCAGCAATCGCGGGTTCAGGCCCTGCATTTGTCCTTAAATTTATCGATGCATTAACTCAGGCTGGCATCAACAACGGATTAGATGGCGAGAGTGCAGCCACCATTGCTGCTTCGACTGTGGCCGGTACAACTGAAACCCTACAAAAATCAAATAGCGATGCAGTAACATTAATGAACAACGTTGCTTCACCCGGTGGATCCACTCGTGCTGGATTGGATGATTTTGAACAAAATGATTTTGATGCTATTGTAAACTCAGCCATCAATGCTACTGTCAATCATAAACATACTTAAGCGTTCTTAGAACGCTTTTTATTTGCATTTTTTTGCACAAAAAAAGCCACAACCGAAGTTGTGACTTTTGATAGCTCGTGAGAGAATCGAACTCTCGATTCTGCCGTGAAAGGGCGGCGTCTTAACCACTTGACCAACGAGCCATGATCAATATGTCATTTGTTTCAATCAAACAACTATATTAGTATATCAAGAATACTAATTACCGTCAACCCTTTTCTTCAAAGTCATCAATTTTGTTGGATCAATCTGTTGTCTGGGCTGAGTTGGCGCACTTTTATAGTATTTCCAAGGTGTCTTTGGATCGAATTCTATGTCAGTTGTCACTGGGAACCCATTTTTAAAACGAGTTAATAACCACTTTTTTAATGGTTGGGGCACTCCTAATAAATCAAAATCAGCTGGAGAAACGGCGTACCTAATAGACTTTTCATCATTTAATTTTACTTTCTGAACCCAATTTGGGTCAGCAATCAGCGCTCTACCCATGGCTGCAAAGGTCACCCCTTCATCGAGTAATGACTCGACTTGCATAGGTTGCTTAATGAGTCCTGCCACCATTAATGGCACATTATCTGGTAAAACTTCCGTATAATGAGTCGTTACTTGTTTGATAGCTTTTGCATCACGAAAAGGTTTTTGGAAGGCATCCTTTAGTGATAGATGTAAATAATCTATCGGCAGGGAAACCAACCTTTCTACAAAAGCCAATGAGTCTGCCAAAGTAATTCCTGGGGTAGTTGATTCCTCTGGAGACTGCCTATAGCCCAGTAAAAATGGACGCTTTGCATACTTATCAATCGTATCAGCGACTTTAGCGGTAACGGCTAACCCAAAACGCATTCTTTTTTCTAAAGTTCCACCCCAAATATCTTGGCGTCGATTACTTTCTGGTGAAAAAAACTGCTGTAACAAATACAAATTGGCACCATGCAACTCAACGCCATCGAATCCAGCTAAGATGGCTCGTTTTGTTGCCGCCGCAAAATCCTCGATTGTTTGTGAAATTTCTTCATGTTTAAGCTCACGAGGCGTTTCATGGCTACCGTGAGGGTAAGGCTGAGCAGAAGCTGAAACAATTTGCTCACCTCGCAAAATTGTTTGGCTTGATTGACGACCAGCTGCAAATAACTGCAAAATAGCCTTAGCACCACCAGAATGAATTGCACTAGCTAACCTTGACAGTCCCACAATCTTATCGTCATCAGCAGCTGAAAGACCACCTTCCCAGCCTTTCCCGAGTTCATTAACGTATGCTGCTTCAACAATAATCATTCCTGGACCATTTGAACGCATTTGGTAATATTTCAGTTCATTATCTGACACACTGCCATCCTCCAGAGAGCTTTTTAGCGTAGTTGGCGCCATAACTACATGATTTCGAACTGTTATTGGTTTATTTTTAAATGTATATGGATCTAAAAAATCGTAATTTATTTGCATAAATTTATTATAACGAAAAAAATCGCCAAATGGCGATTTTATTTTTTATAAAACTAAATTTTAATACCAACCAGTAGCATTTGAATGTGCCAAGGCGTTTTCAGCAGTACCATAACGCGCTGCAATATAAGCCTTCATCGCATTCAATTGATCATTGTAGTCAGCTGAATTACCGCCATAAATGGCACGTGCTTGTGCTGACAATTGACCCAAACCATAGTATTGACCATTAGTAGCATTAACATTGCCACCAGATTCGCGAGCAATCAATGTATTCAACGCATCAGAATTTGTTGATGATGTTGTTGAAGTTGATGATGTTGTTGAAGTAGTAGCTGCTGTTGTTGATGTTGATGCTTGTGTTGATGTTGTGTCAGTTGCAGCTGCCGTTGTTGATGTTGATGCTTGTGTTGATGTTGTGTCAGTTGTAGCTGATGATGCTTGTGTTGTAGATGTGCCAGTTGTAGCAAAACTCAAATGTTGACCAACTACAATCCAGTTAACATTAGAAATATTATTTTGAGCAGCAATTGTAGAAACTGAAACATTGTACTTTGCTGAAATTTTATTTAATGTATCACCTGATTGTACAACGTAATCTGAAGTTGATGTTGTTGTATCGGCACTTGCATGGGCTCCTCCAAACGCTAAGGCACCGGCAACACCGGCAGCGATTGTCAAAGTCTTCTTAATATTAAACATATGTGATTGTACTCCTAAATTATCTGTTCTGAATGGATAAACCAGAATTGGCGTATCCATGTAATTAACTTACGAGTATTAGTTTAGTCGCTGAATATAATAAGCAAACATCTGTTTCATAACAAGAACATTACATACTATTATTTACTATACATTTTCCCATCACGTTGTCTTATAACAATCTTAAGATTTACAATAAATAATTAATATAGCACTTTTAACAGTAATTGTGGGGTATTTGGTAATTGATCGTGATCTTCAAAATAAGCAACTAACATATCTTGAATAGCCTTATCACCAGTATAAATTATCTCTGAATTCGCATAAGTTTGGTAATCACCGCCACCGACAGCACGATAATTATTCATCGCAATGCTAAAGTAATCAGTATCTTGAATATCTTTCCCCTGATACTGTAATTTTGTAATACGGTGTCCGACTTGCCTACGGACATCAATTTCATAATCAATACCAAACGCTAAGTCATAATTATAATGTTCCACTTTTGGTTTCAACCAATCAGGATTAACAGCTAATTTCTGACCTTCCATAACAAAATAATTTGCTGTATGCTCCAATCCAACGCGTAAATCAGCACCAGAAATACGTTTTGTGACTAACGTATTATCAAATGGGTAATTTTGCAGAATCGATCTGAGTGTCAACTGCTTTGGTAAACTTGACGGATTATTATTTAAGCCTTGCAATGTAATTTGCGCACCAGTGGCAGCCATTTGTACCGCCGCTACCCAGCGCAAAATATCATTACCATATTGTGCCAAAATTAACGGTTCTTCAACTGCAACAGATGATGTCAAATTTGCAATCGGCTGATCCAACCATGCTTCAACTTTATCGTTAAGTGGTTGTAAGGCTTTAAACATGTCAGGCTGGCTAATCGTACCGGCAGAATTTGTCGATGCGGTGAATAACCATTTTCCGTCTCTTAACTCGCCATCAATTTGCGCATAAAATTTAGCTTGATTTGGCAATTGTAGCGTTAATGTGTCATTGATTAACTGGGCTGGTACTTGACCATGCTGATGTGCAGTCAATAAGATATCCAAATCTAGTTCTGCGGTGAGTTGGCAAGCAATATTCTCAGATGTCATACTGGTTATCTTGCCTGAATCCAAGTCACGCTCATATCCCCCGTGATAAATGCCGATCACAACATCGGCTGATTGACGCAGGCGTGCAATAGTTTGACTCGCTTTGATCAAAGGTGATTCAATTTTAATTCCTGCGAGATGTTCAGGTTTCTCCCAAATATTAATATAATCAGTCACCAAACCAATTAAACCAACTTTTGTGCCATCAGCTAATGTCTTAATTTCTGCTGGATATAATGTTTGACCGTTTTCATCTGTAACATTTTCTGCTAAAACCGTCGCATTTAAATTTGCCAAATCCTTCTTCAGTTCGTCATAACCTGCATTGAAATCATGATTACCAAGCGTAACATAGTCATATCCAGCCATGTTCATCATATCTGACACTGCATCAATGTCTTCATACTTCTTGAGGTATTGTAATAGTGGTGATCCTTGATACATGTCACCGCCATCAATCACTAGGGTGTTGCTATCCTTTTGATAGTTAGCAGCTACATTTATGAGCCCTTGTGGTTGTAATCCGCTTTGAATGTAGTCAGTTGGCCATAAGTAACCATGTACATCCGAAGTGTAATATAACTTGAAATGTTTCATTAAATTCCTTCTTTCAAAAAAGAGGCCGCCCATCTTTTAACCATGAAGTAAGTGCTGACGTAATTTATCTGATAAGTACTCAATGACAAAAATTAATACAAACAGACCAATTAGAATGGCGCCAACTTTGTGCCACTCATACCCACTCATCGCAAAAATCATCGGCGCACCAATGCCACCAGCGCCAACTAATCCCAAAATAGTGGCTTCACGCAGATTCATATCAAATCGATACGCAAGAATTGAGATAAAATCGGAACTGAGTTGTGGTAAAACACCATAACGGATTTTTTGGAAAAATGTACTACCTGCTGCATCTAAAGATTCCAAGATGCCCGAATCTAAGTCTTCAATTGTCTCAATAAACAGTTTTGAAATCATACCAATAGAGACAACTGCCAGTGTCATCACACCGGCAAACGGTCCCGGTCCAGTCACGCGAATAAACATCAAACCATATACTAATGATGGTACTGTACGAATCGCCATAATCACAAACCGTGTTACTACAACAACTAGCTTCGGCACTATGTTGGTGGCTGAAATAAATGACAGCGGCACCGCAATAATTGCACCAACTAGTGTACCAAGAAAGGCAATTGCGATTGTTTGCAAAATCAAATAGGCAACTCCACTATCACCACCACCAAATAATAGGTTTTTGTCTGGTGTCACAATTCCTTCTAGGATATTCCAACCGATTCGCCAACCTTTGTCAGTTAAAGTCATTTGATTTAAAGCAGATGATGACCAAACCAAGGCGATCAATACAATGATAGCAGCAGTGATATAATATTTAGCACGTTTAGGTTGTGTCAGCAGAACAGCTTCTAATTTTTTATTCATGTTGTTCTCCTCAACTCAAGAATTTTCGTAGTTGTTGACTCAATGTTTCAATCAGCACCACCGCAACAAATAATGCTACCAATATCATACCGGCACTTTGAAATTCACGCCAACCAATTTTTTGGTTCAAAATCATACCAATACCGCCAGCGCCAACGTAACCTAAAATAGCCGCATAACGAACGTTACCTTCAAAAGCAAATAACGATGTCGACAAATAAGTCGACAAAATTTGTGGCATAATAGCGGTAACAAAAGCTCGCGGTGCATTTGCACCTGTGGCAATCAAGGCTTCATACGCACCCATATCCACTGTTTCAATATACTCAAACAGTTGTTTACCAACGAATGATAAACTAAACATAAAGATAGCTACTGTACCTGCAAATGTGCCTAATCCAAAAATATAAGTCGCAATCAGGGCAACAATTAATGTTGGTAATGTCCGTAACACCGTCAATACAAACCGCACAATTAGGTTGATCAACCGATTATTAGTAACATTGTTAGCAGCCAGTATCGCCAATGGTAGAGCCACTACTGCACCAAAGAAAGATCCAAAGAGTGACATTTTAATCGTATCAATTAAAGGTTGCCAAACTGATGGAAAATAAGACCACTTTGGTGGAAATAAATCGCCAAAGACAACCCAAAACTGCTGAAAATTAGCAAATAAGGTTGGTAAACTAAAACCAGTCACAACAACTGAAATAATTAAAATAATTAATACAATCAGCAAAATGAGTGGGGTTCTCGTAAACTTCTGGCTGACTGTTTTACCGTTGGCTAACGTGTATTTCTTAGCTTTAAATAATTTATCATACCACCACATTATTCGGCCTCATTTTTTGAATAGATATTATCTAAAATTTCTTGTGTCACACCAGAAACTGGTCCATCGTATACCACACGACCAGCGCGAATACCAATAATGCGTTTGGCATAGTCAAGTGCCAAGTCCACATGGTGAATGTTGATCAGAACTGTTTGACCAAGTTCGTCATTAATGCGCTTAAAATCGTCCATCACTTCATGTGCCGTTACAGGATCAAGTGCCGCCACTGGTTCATCAGCCAAGAGCACTGATGGATTTTGTGCCAGAGTTCTCGCTAATGAGACGCGCTGCTGTTGTCCCCCAGACAATTGATCGGTTCTAACAAAAGCCTTATCTAACATTGAAACACGATCTAAGGCCTTTAGTGCACGTATTTTATCATCCTTGGAAAATAGCCCTAAAATGACCCGCCACAACGACATATCAGGCACCAACGAACTCATGACGTTGCGAATAACCGTGATACGTGGCACCAAATTATATGACTGAAAAATCATACCAATCTTTCGACGAAAACGGCGTAATGCTTTGCCTTTTAAGTTAGAAATTTCAACGCCATCAACCGTCAATTTACCCTCTGTGATATTATTCAATCGATTAATGGTTCGAATAAATGTAGACTTTCCAGCGCCAGACATGCCGATAATGCCCACAAATTCACCATCTTCAATTTCTAAATTGATATCTTGCAAGCCCTTCACACCGTTGGGGTAGGTTTTTGAAACATGCTCAAATTTAATCATTTTTTCTTCCTAAACTATAATATGTATTGGCGCCTTTAGAGGACACCAAACGCAATAAAAAGCAGCTCAGGAGCCGCTTATTAATGTCGTTAATTTACTTAGTTGACTCTTTCAACACTTTTTGTGCTGCACGTTCACCGTCATAGTTAGATGACTTTGCTTTAACATAACCTTCGTGTGAATAGATTGCAATCACTTTTTTACCTTCTTTAGTCTTAGCCAATTTAATAAATGACTTTGACAAAGCTGACTTAAAATCCTTAGTCATAATCTTTGACTTCTTTGAAACTGAAATTGTGTCGTTGTAAATTGGTTGTGAAACACCAATAACATTTGTTTCATCCCAAATTGACTTTGATTGCTTATAATCTTTGGTCCATGCATCCGCAAAATCACGACGCGCATCTGCATAAACTGGCAAAATATCAATTTGTCCAGAAGCTAGACGTGCCATACCTGAACCGTATGAATCAACTTGCACAGTATTCGACAAATCAGTTACCGTCTTCTTGTAGTTTTTGTTCAACCACAATGATGGATAAATATAACCGGCTGAAGAAGTGGTTGATGACAATCCCCACTTAGCAGAGTTCAAATCTTCCCATGTCAACTTCTTGCCTGAATTGATTTTCTTAGCCAATTCTTGTCCTTTGGCAGAAGGACCAGCGATAAACAGTGAACGGTATGTCGCCGCTTGCTTTTGGGTAGGTTCAGTTGCCTTACCGTCGTTCCACTTTGCAGCAGAAGTGAAGTCTTTATTTAAACCAGCACGCGTTGCTGTCAACAAAACTTGAACACCGTCTTCATACATCACATAGGTACCACCCGGAATGAAACCAACATCAGCAGTTCCTGACGTTAGCGCTTCTCCAGCAGCTTCATAACTTGTACCTACTTTAATATCAACATTTTTAACATTGTAACCCTGTTTTTTTAATTGTGCTTTCAACAAGCCTTTCAATGGCTTAGTTGCTGTTACAATTTGGTCAGGTTGCTTTGAAGGAACAAAATAAATTTTCAATTCCTTGATTGTCTTAGTTGCTGCACTTGCGCTCTGCACGCCCAATGTTGCGGAAGCAATCAATGCAACAGCAAAAACCATACTTAAACGGATGATCTGTTTAGCGGTCTGTTTCATGATTCAGTTCTCCTGTGACCTTAATGGTCTCTCTCGTTTTAGTAACCATTGCGTTACCAGTTTATTCTACACAAGCATTGTCAAATTTTCGTCAAACTTTTGTCAAGAAAAATTCAATGTCTGTCTAGCTGCTACTCTGTCAAACAAACATCAACATAACGAAACAATTATTAATCATTTTTAAAATTAAAATACGGTACATTCTGAACATTGTTATGATTTTTAATAAAAAAAAGAACGTTTCTTTTGTAAACGCCTTTCCTAATGAATAATGCCATCATAAAAACCCTCGAAACAATTGTTTCGAGGGTTTAAAATTTAACGGCCTGATTTCAAGGCAGCAACGTGAATACGGTTCACGGCACGCATCAAAGCGATTCGTGCGCGACGTAATTCAGCATCATTATTATCGTCTTGTGCGTGTGCCAAGCGTGCTTCCGCACGCTCTTTAGCACTTTCAGCACGAGACACATCAATCACATCTGAAGTTTCAGCACTATCAGCTACGACCGTCAATGTATCATTTGAAAACTCAGCAATGCCACCGTTAACGGCCAAAGATTCCTGATCATTACCGCGCTTAACGATTAATTCATCAATTGTCAATGCTGCCAACATAGGCACATGCTTAGCCATGATACCAACTTGACCACCCTGAGTGTTTACAACGGCAATATCAATACCGCTTTCGTTATAGACTTCACCAGCGGGCGTCACGATTTGAACAGTAATTCCGTGTGTTGCAGTTGTTTCGTCTGCCATATGTCAATACCCCCTTATTGGGCCATTGTCTTGGCTTTTTCAACAACCTGCTCAATAGCACCAACGTTTCGGAATGCATCTTCTGGCAAATCATCATACTTACCATCCAAAATTTCCTTGAATGAACGCACAGTTTCGGCAACTGGCACATATTCACCATTGATACCGGTAAACGTTTCGGCAACTGAGAATGGTTGTGACAAGAAGAATTGAATACGACGTGCACGGTTAACAGTCGTTTTCTCTTCATCTGACAATTCATCCATACCCAAAATCGAAATAATATCTTGCAATTCGCGATAACGTTGCAAAGTACGTTGTACTTCAGTTGCAACTTCATAATGCTCTTGACCAACGATTTGTGGATCCAAAGCAGATGAGGTTGATGCTAGAGGATCAACAGCTGGATAAATACCTTGCTGTGTCAATGCACGTTCCAAGTTAGTTGTTGCATCCAAATGCGCGAATGTTGTAGCAGGCGCTGGATCAGTATAATCATCGGCAGGCACATAAACAGCTTGAATTGAAGTAACTGA
This sequence comes from Leuconostoc suionicum, assembly GCF_001891125.1. Lineage (NCBI taxonomy): Bacteria > Bacillati > Bacillota > Bacilli > Lactobacillales > Lactobacillaceae > Leuconostoc > Leuconostoc suionicum. The sequence continues at coordinate 1,818,625 of NZ_CP015247.1, forward strand.
ACCCTTCTTTGTTGAAGTAATTCGTTCCTGCAATTGACCCATTTCTGTTGCCAATGTTGGCTGATAACCAACGGCTGATGGAATACGTCCCAACAAAGCTGACACTTCTGAACCAGCCTGAGTGAAACGGAAAATGTTATCGATAAACAACAACACATCCTTACCTTCATTATCACGGAAGTTTTCAGCCATTGTCAAACCTGTCAAGGCAACACGCATACGTGCACCTGGTGGTTCGTTCATTTGACCATAAACCATGGCGGTTTGCTTCAATACGCCTGATTCTTCCATTTCATGGTACATATCATTACCTTCACGGGTACGTTCTCCGACACCAGTAAAGACCGAAATACCATTGTGGCCTTGCGCAATGTTGTGAATTAATTCTTGAATCAGAACTGTCTTACCAACACCGGCACCACCAAACAAACCAATTTTTCCACCACGAACATATGGGGCAAGCAGGTCAATAACTTTGATACCTGTTTCCAATATTTCTGTTGAGCTTGTTAACTCATCATATTTAGGTGCTTCACGATGAATTGAACTACGACGAACATCAGAATCAATTGCACCGTTATTATCTACAGGTTCACCCAATACGTTGAAGACACGACCAAGTGTAGCTTCACCAACTGGAACCTCAATAGGATTACCAGTGTCCACTACTCCCATGCCTCGTTGGAGCCCGTCTGTTGAGTCCATGGCAATCGTACGGACAACTCCGTCACCCAAAGCCAAAGATACTTCAACTGTCAATGATTGCCCATCACCCTTATCAATTACAAGGGCGTTGTTGATATCAGGAACTTGTTGCCCTGCTTCAAACGCAATATCGACGACCGGACCAATCACTTGTACGACTTTTCCAGTACTCATTGTCGTTTCCTTTCAGTTTTTAAGTATGAGGCAATGCATGACCTGAACACATCAATGTTAGAACAACCATCGATTGTTATTTTCATCATGCTATACCAAATACATTCCTACACAAATAATTGTGCGTATTTTAATAATTGAATAGCATAGTCAACTTATTCCAAAGCTGCCATACCACCAGTAATTTCAGTAATTTCAGTCGTAATTGCTGCTTGACGTGCACGGTTAAACTGTAATTCCAAACGACCAATGAGATCTTTGGCATTATCAGTCGCACCCTTCATCGCTGTAGATGAAGCGGCGTGTTCCGCTGTTTTTGCATCAAGCACTGCTTCATACACTAAACTTTGCGCAAATTGTGGCAAAATAACATTTAATACTGCTGTTGTATCTGGTTCAATTTCATAAGTAGCTTGAACATCTAATTCAGCTTTTTGTTCTTCCGTTCCGCCCATTGCATTCAATGTGTCACCAGTTAAAGGTAGCAACTGTACATCTCTGTACTCACTAGTCAAGCGATTCACGAAATGGTTATAAACAACATGAAGTGCGTCGAATACTTCATTTTCATAAAGACTTGTTACCGTTTTAACTACTGAACGAATTTCATTGAACGTTGGAACATCTGAGACACCGCGGTGTTCTAAAATAACTTCAAAACCACGCTTCTTATAAAAATCTGCACCATTACCACCAACAGCTAAAATTGTTGTGTTACTTGTATCCAAATTCAACTTTTCCATCAAAACATTAGTTTGCTTGATGACATTTGCATTGTACGAACCAACCAAACCACGATCCGATGTTACCACCAAGATACCTGTTTTTTTGATTGGCCGTTGTGCAATCAATGGAATATGATCAGCATCTGCGTTATCAAAGAGATGTGCTGAAACTAAATGTTCAACAACAGCCTCTAAACGTGCCGCATAATCACCATACCCTGCACTATACTTCTGAATTTGGCTTAACTTTGCCGTTGAAACCATTTGCATGGCACTCGTAATTTGACGTGTCTTTTTAGTGGATGAAATACGACGCTGAATATCTTGCAAAGAAGCCATCACAGCGCCTCCTTTTATTCCGCTGATTCAGATCCAGCAAATCCAGCCTTAAAGGCTTCGATTGCTGCATTCAAATCAGCCTCTTCAGGTAAGTTCTTTGTTTCAACAATTGTCTTGAATAAATTAGAAGCATTTGCGTCAACGTAAGCAATCAATTCATCCTGGAAACGTTCAATGTCTGAAACAGCTACGTCATCTAGGAAACCATGCGTCAATGCGTACAATACAACAACTTGATGTTGAACTGGCATTGGCTTATGCAATGGTTGCTTCAGAATTTCAACTGTACGACGACCACGAGCAAGCTTTGCTTGTGTTGCCGAATCCAAGTCTGAACCAAATTGAGCGAAACTTTCTAACTCACGGAAAGATGCTAAGTCCAAACGTAACGTACCAGCAACCTTCTTCATAGCTTTAATCTGTGCATCTCCACCAACACGTGAAACAGAAGTTCCAGCATCGATAGCAGGGCGAACACCAGCATAGAATTGATCGGCATCTAAGAACACCTGACCATCAGTAATGGAAATTACGTTGGTAGGAATATAAGCAGAAACGTCACCTGCTTGTGTTTCAATGAATGGCAATGCAGTCATTGAACCGCCACCTAATTCATCGCTCAACTTAGCCGCACGTTCTAGTAAACGTGAGTGCAAGTAGAAGACGTCACCAGGATAAGCTTCACGTCCTGGTGGACGACGAAGAATCAATGACAGCTCACGGTAAGCCGTGGCTTGCTTTGATAAATCATCATACACGATCAAAACATGCTTACCATTGTACATGAATTCTTCACCCATGGCTGCACCAACATAAGGAGCCAAGTACAGCATTGGCGCTGGTTCTGAAGGACCAGCATTAACAACGATTGTATAGTCCATTGCACCCATTTGACGCAAAGTTTCAACTTGTGCACGCACAGTTGAATTCTTTTGACCAATGGCAACATAGATAACAATCATGTCTTGATCTTTTTGGTTCAAAATTGTATCAATGGCCAAAGACGTTTTACCAGTCTTACGGTCACCGATAATTAATTCACGTTGTCCACGTCCAATGGGAACGAGGGCATCAATCGCTTTAATACCTGTTTGTAATGGCTCGAAAACCGACTTACGTTCCATAACACCAGGTGCTTTTACTTCTACAGGGCGTGTTTTATCTGTCTTAATTTCACCCAATCCATCGATTGGTTGACCCAAGGCGTTAACTACACGTCCAATTAATTGTTCGCCAACTGGCACTTCCATGATACGGCCAGTACGCTTTACTGTGTCACCTTCACGAATGTTATCAAAACCACCAAGAATGATGATTCCGACTTCGCTTGATTCGAGGTTTTGGGCCATGCCGTAAGTGCCATTAGCAAATTCGACAAGTTCACCAGCCAAGGCATTAGCCAAGCCAGTTGCACGGGCCACACCATCACCGACATAGGTAACAGTTCCCACTTCTTCTACAGTTAGCGTTGTGTCGAACTTTTCGAGCTGTTGCTTAATTAAAGCAGAAATTTCTTCAGCTTGAATAGCCATTATTCTTCCTCACTAACCTAATAATTGTGCCTTCATTTTGGCAATTTTTGTTTGCAAGCTACCATCAATCAAAGTTGATTGTGATTGCAAGATAACACCACCAAGGATGCTTTCATCAACAACGTTCTCAATATTAACTTGTTTTGCACCTGTCTTTGATGCGAAAACAGAAGCCAATTTATTTAAACGTCCATCATCGAGTGAAACAGCTGTAGTTGCTTTTACATCTACAATACCGTTAGCTTCATTATAATGGTTGATGAACTCATCAACCACAAGTAACAAAACATCTAAACGATTATTGGCTTGTAATAACTTGACAAGATTCTTAACAGAATCCGTGCTGTCATTTGTTAAAGTTTTCAACAAGTCATCACGTGACGAAACTGCAACATCTGCTGATGATGCAACAGTAACAAAACTTTTATTTTCATTAAGTACTGTTTTAATCGCCCGTAAATCCTCTAAAACTTCGTTAACGTTATCCTGTTCGCCAGCAAGTTCAAAAATTGCTTTGGCGTATTGGTCAGCAATATCTTTAATATTTTTTGCCATCCCAATACTCCTTATTTAGTTTCTAAATCTGAAATGTAAGCATCAATTAATGCTTGTTGATCATTTAACGATAGTTCTTTTTGCATTAACTTTGAAGCAATTGCCACTGAAAGGGCTGCAACATCGTTTTTTGCACCAGAAATTGCGTCTTCCTTAAGCTTTTGTGCATCCGTCTGAGCTTGTTGGCTGACAGAAGCTGCGCGATCGTTAGCTGCAGAGACAATCAAGTCACTTTGCTTCTGAGCACTAGCTTTAGCGTCATTAACCACTTTTGTGGCATTCTGACGTGTTTCTGCCAATTCTGCTTGACGCTGTGACGCCAATTTTTCTGCCTCTTGACGAGCTACTTCAGCACCATCAATATCAGAAGAAATTTTATCAGCACGTTCATCAAGAACTTTTGTCAATGGTCCGTAGGCCACCTTCTTCAAAATGAGCATCAACAAGAGGAAGGCAATGATAATAAACAGCATATTTCCAAGTGGAAGTGCTGCTAATGTTGTTGTTCCCAACATAATTTTCCTCCGCTACTATTGTGTGATTACTTGCCCATCAACATGAAGGCGAAGACAATTGACAAAATTGGCATAACTTCGACCAACGCAACACCCAAAAACATACGTGACAACAAACGGCCTTCAAGTTCTGGTTGACGGCTCATACCTGCCAAGAACTGTGAAATCAAAACACCGTTACCAATACCACCACCAACGGCGGCTCCAGCAGCTGCAAGACCTGCTGCGATTACACCAAGATTGTGCAAATCCATTAGATTTCTCCTTATTCGTAGCGCACACACAAGAACGATTTCAAGTGTGCGCATTTATACTATTTTAGATGATACGCTCCCGCGTTTTGTGAGCAAACCAACTCGTGTTATAGAATCATCATTTACACAGTGCTTCTGTAACACAAATCTCATTTGCGAGGACACTCTTACTCGTTACCAGACAATTGTGAGATGAATACACCTGTCAAAATGACAAACACATATGCCTGAATACCACCGATGAAGAGTGAAAAGCCTTGCCAGACCATTTCAATCGGCAATGCTAGCACTGACCAGAGCCCATTAAAGTGCCCAGGCCAGGCCAAACTGTTAGCCACGAGCGTTAGTAACATTTCACCAGCGAAGATGTTACCAAACAAACGCAGTGACAACGTCAAGAAATTGGCTAATTGTTCAATAATATTCAACGGAAGCATCCATGAATATGGGGTGAAAAACATGTTTTTAATATAACCTTTAAAACCAAGTTCTTGCACACCCATACCGTGAGCAACCATTAACGACATAATTGCAAGCGTCATTGTTACAATTGGATCGGCAGTTGGTGACTTAATATAAGTCACACCATCGCCAAGCTTAAATTGTATTAGCAAGCCCATTTCATTTGAAACAATCACAAAGAAGAACAATGTAAATGCAAACAAACCAAACTGGCGCGCTTGCTTCTTTGTTAGTTGTCCATTCACGATACCGTTGGTGAAATCTAACAAATATTCAATTGCATTTTGCCGTTTGTTAGGCTTTACACTAAGTTTGCGAGTCAATACAATTGAAACAATGACAACAATTGCCATAGCCAGCAACGTTGAAATAATCGTTGTCCAATCAAAAGTTAGACCAAGAAACTTAAACGTTGCCGTTGGGTCATCCATGCGCCTTCTCCTTTCTCATATAATTTGGCGAAATGGTCGAAATCGGCTATTCGTCATAACATAAAATATATGATACGCCTTTCAATTTGAAATTCAACCATTTACCGCGATGTTTTTCACAAACTTTTTATTTTCTTTAAGCGAAACGTTGTTAGTTAAGTTATTCCGACCCAAATATAAGAATAATAACGTTTATCAGTATTTTCACATAGTCTTAAATGTATACGTTTACAATGTGTATTCGTATCACAAAATTTAAAATCTTTACAAAACAGTAAACTTCAGACCAATGCGTATTGACTGTCTAATCATTAATAAAAAGAGCCGAATTTTTAACAAATTCCGCTCTCTATGATTTACTTTTCACTTGCAGCCACTTTTGGCAAAACTAAATTCAATACAATGCCCAAAATAGTAGCAATGGCAACACCAGAAAAATCAACTTGTGTGCTTAATTGTAAATGAAAGTTTCCGATACCGACAACCATAATAGGTGCTGCAATCATTAAATTACGTTTCTTACTATAATCAACCTTATTGTCAACGATAACTTGCAACCCTGCAGCCGCAATGACACCGTACAACATAAAGCCAACACCACCCGTAACAGCGCCAGGGATCGTTGAAATCAAAGCCGATAGCTTGCCAACAAAACTAAAGATGACCGCAAAAAAGGCTGCTCCGCCAATGACCCAAACTGAATAAACACGGCTTAATTGCATGACACCGATGTTTTCACCGTAAGACGTTACCGCTGGTCCGCCAATCAATCCAGCAACAACGGAAGCCGTACCATCCCCCGTTAAGGTACGCTTCAAACCTGGATTTTCAAAAAAGTCAGTTCCTGTGATTTTTGACAAAACCATCAAATGTCCTAAATGTTCAGACAGCGTAACTAAAGCTAATGGTGCCATGCTCAATACAGCCGCTGGATAAAAGACGAAACCATCTTTACCAATGAACGTCTCAAAATTAGGTAATTGGAACCAATGGGCAGAAGCCACTGGGCTCAAATCTACTAGACCCGTAATTAAAGCCACAATATAGCCAAAGATGATGCCTAGTAGCACTGGCAATAGTCCTAAAAATCCCTTTAAGAACATATTAAAGGCAATCGTTGCCAACAACGTAACCAGTGCGACCGTAAACACACGAATATCATAATGCCCGTTCATGGTAGTTGCTGAAGAAGCAGCAGAACCAGCTAGACTCAAGCCAATCACCATAATGATTGGCCCCACGACCTCAGCTGGGAAAATATATTCAATCCAAGCAGTGCCAGTAAAAGTTACAATGAAAGCAACAACCAAATATACTAGACCAACAGAGATAATTCCTTGCGCTACGGCTGGATAACCAACCGTCTTCAGTAAGGAAGTCATGGGAATAATGAAGGCAAAGCTCGATCCCATATAAGCTGGTACTTTACCATGTGTAATCAGTAAATGAAGTAGCGTACCAACTCCTGACGTAAACAAGGCTACTCCAGGATTGAGGCCAACAAGTAATGGCACTAAGATAGTAGCGCCGAACATAGAAAACAGATGTTGCAATGATAAACCTAACCATGTAAAAAAGGGTGGCTTATCATGTAAATCATAAATCGCATTATTTTGATTTTTTGACATAAGGGGGTCTCTCCTACAGAATATACTCATTTTATTATAAACAAAATTCCAAAATAATGTCGAAAGATTGCAGAAAAAAAAGACACACTACTCAATCTTATGAAACAGCATATCTTTTATGAATTAAATTACTTAGTTAATGTTTTCTTTGATACAACTGACAGGTCATCAGCCAAATCATATACCAATGGTTGTCCGTTAGCGATTTCAACATTCAAAATGTCATCATCTGAGATGTTTTCCAAGTGCTTAACCAATGCACGCAATGAGTTACCGTGAGCGGCAATAACCACGTTTTTACCAGCTTTCAAATCTTTTGAAATATCTGATTCCCAGAAAGGCAACACACGTTCCAAAGTAATCTTCAAGTTTTCACCCAATGGCAATTCACCCTCAGGTACATCAGCGTAACGACGATCAAATGCTGGGTAAGTGTTACCTTGTACTGTCATTGTCTCTTCGTATGAGTCCAACAATGGCGGCAAAACGTCATATGAACGACGCCAGATGTGAACTTGTTCATCTCCCCACTTTTCGGCTGCTTCAGCTTTGTTTTGACCTTGTAGTGCGCCATAATGACGTTCATTCAAACGCCATGACTTTGCTTCTGGAATAAACAATTGTCCGGCTTCTTCCAAAGCAAAGTGCAACGTTTGGATTGCACGCGTCAAAACTGACGTATACGCTTGGTCAAATTGAATACCTTCAGCAGCCAAAAGATCACCAGCTTCTTTAGCTTGGGCAATACCTTTTTCAGACAACTTTGTGTCAATCCAACCATTAAACAAGTTCAATGCATTCCATTCACTTTGACCGTGACGGATTAATACTAACTTAGCCATGTGTGCTAAACTCCTTAGTTTGTGTTTAATTTAACGACTATATTATACCACGTTTTGGCGACACAAAAAAACACACAACTTATATAAGCTGTGTGTTCCAAAAGAAATTAACCCTTTGTGATGTTTGTTGCTTGCAAACCGCGGTCTGAAGTTTCAACGTCAAATGTAACTGCTTGACCTTCGTCAAGAGTCTTGAAGCCGTCACCTTGGATAGCTGAGAAATGTGCAAATACATCTTCGCCGCTTTCGCGTGTGATGAATCCGTAACCCTTTTCTCCGTTAAACCACTTTACTGTGCCTTTTTCCATGATATGTTTCTCCTTTGGTGTGCTCACCAAGCTGTATTGTTCGTAATTTAAATAATTGGTACTGAGCGCCTTCCGAGAAAAACAAATCAAAATCAAAAACTTTTATTACTCTTACAGTGTAACACATCTACAAAAATTAGCAAGCAATTTGATATTTAATAAAATTAGACAGTAACTTTACTTAATATTTAAAGCTGTCTTAACCGCTTTAACTTGCATTTGTGCTGCCTTATCAGGATCGGTTTGAGCAAGTGCTGCTAACTGCTTTTGTTGTTCGGCAGCAGCGACTTTCTCTGCGTCCGTTTTAGGTGTCATTTTAGCAGACAATGATTTCGCTTGTGCTGTTGTTAATGCGATCCATGTACTTGGTACCTGATACGTAGTGTAGCGATGCTTTAAAGAATTGTTATTGTCAGCGATACCAAACAATAATTTATAGGTGCTATTTTTATAGACCCAACGCGTTGTTTTAGTAACTTTATATGCTTTATTACCAGAAATACTTTCCTGATTAGACGTTGTGTTTAAATCTGGCTTTGCTACATGTGTCTTCTTAGCATCAGAACTAGTTTTATAGATGTAAACATTTTCTTTTCCATTAGTGCCAACAGCTTGATACAATAACATACCAAAACCTTGATTGGCACTTCCGGCTGTATAGATCTGTTCCTTCTTTGTTGTAGTAACCTGTTTCATGCCATAGTGGTCATGCATATTTGCAACAATGCCAACCACTGAAATAACCAGGCCGAGGAACATAATAGATGTAATAGTTAAACGAATAATACGGTTTTCTAACATCATATTTGCTAAAAAGGCTAAGATAGCAAATAGAGCCATAATTAAAATAATCATTTGGAAACCTCCATCTTTGATGGTGTGTTTACTTTACCACTGTGCAAAGTGAATGCAATAAGGACACCTACAATTGCAAAGCACGATGCCAAAAGGAATGATGCGTGAAAACCGTTTAATGTTGCATCAATTGTTTTTTGGGCCCATGCCAATGGATCCTGTCCCTTCAATGCTGAAGATGGTTTATTGCTATCTGTTACTGATTGCATTACTGAAGCCAAGATTGCTGTTCCTAATGATGAAGCAATTTGACGCATTGTATTATTAGCAGCTGTTCCTTGTGCTGCAGTATCAGGAGATAAAGCGCCCATGGCCGAAGCTGTTAAAGGCATCATCGTCATTGCGATACCAAACATACGTAACGTATATAACCCTGTAATATACATAGAAGGTGTATCAGCTGTCATGTAAAATAGTGGAAAGGTACCAATAATTAAGATTGAAAATCCGGTAATAGCCAAGCGCTTAGCGCCGTGTCTATCATAAAAAGCTCCGGCAATTGGAGAGATTAGCCCCATCATTAGAGCACCAGGCAACAATGTTAATCCTGAATGCAAAGGTGTCATTCCACGGATATTTTGTAAGAAGATTGGCAAAATCATTTCAACACCAATCATTGACATCATAACCAAAGAAACCAAGATAGTGGTGATAGTAAATTGCTTATTCTTAAATACTGACATATCTAAGAATGGCTTTTCCATTCTAGATTGGTGCCACATAAATTCCGCAATAATTAAAAGACCAACTATCAACGGTGCAATAACCCAGCCAAAGTCTCCCCAACCATGAGTGGATACCATTGCAAACCCAAACAAAATTAACCCAAAGCCAAAGGTTGACTCGATCAACGAACGAACGTTTAGAGAAATGTTCCTTGTTGGCAATACATCATGAAAGACGAAGAACGATGCAATGATCACAATGATTACCACAGGAAGGTCAATAAGAAAAATTGAGCGCCATGAGTTTTGCAAAGTAAAACCTAGAACCGTATGATCTTTTTCTAAAATCCAGCCCGACAGAGTAGGACCAATGGCAGGCGCCATACCAACAACTAAACCGCCTAATCCCATGGCTTTTCCACGAGATTCTGCATCAAATAACGTTAGTGACACAACCTGCATTAAAGGCATCAAAACACCAACAGCCATCGCTTGTAGTACACGAGCAACCATTAGCAACCAAAAAGCACTTGTTGGCGTCATAAAGGCCAAAAATGTCCCCGCAGTAAATAAAATTAACGCTGATAAATAAAGCGTTTTTGTTGGAATTCTTGTGGTTAAGAAGGCAGAAACTGGCACCATGATACCGTTAGCCATCAAGAAAATTGTTGTAAGCCATTGTACAGTGGAAGCATTAACATCAAACGCTTTCATTAATGCTGGTTGCGCAGTTCCTAGCGATGTCTGCATCAACATCACAGCAAACACACCAATTAATAAGACAAGCATCATGGCTAAGCGGTTAACGCTTTTGCCATGTGTATCTGTAATTGTATCTGACATGTGTAAATCCTTTCATTAGCTTCCCGTTATTTACAGAAAACACTTTGTTACTATTTAACTTCACGTGATTATTTTACGCTTAAAAAAATAATTGTCAACATAGTTGACAATTATTTTCATTTTAATTCGATATCAAAAATATCATGTTGTTGATTAACATAAACAACCACATCAGCAAGTGTTTTTGTCGGCAAAATATAGTCATCCAAATTTTTTTGATTTGTAGTTTGCCACACTTGCATCGCTAATTTTGTAAATTCATCCAAGGGCATTTTGGCATAATTATAGCGCCAACTTGAAGGATCATCTTTTGCTAAAGCAGTTACTTCAAGTGTTCGAGTTAAATACCATTTCTTAATGTCTGCCAGATTAGCATCTATAAATATTTTTAAATCCAGTTGCTCAGCTGGCAACTGCAAAGCAGTTACCCCTTCAATTATAAGAATATTTGGTAGTTCCACAGTCTGCGTTTCATTTGGGTGGATATCGGCAAGCTCCTGTGTATAAATCGGAATATCTACCGACTTTTCCCCCGAATGAAATTGTTTGATTACTTGCTCCAATTGATCAATGTGATAGGTTTGTGGAAAACCTTTTTGTTCAAACAAACCTCGCTCATGGAGTTCTTTATTAGACATCAAAAAATCATCAGTACTAATAACTGTTGATTTCAAGCCGTGCCTACTTAAATTTTCGGCCAAATTACGTGCGAACGTACTTTTCCCAACTGCCACCGAACCAGTGATACCAATGACCATAAATGGTGCAACATATCTACCTTCAATGAAACTAACCAAATCAATCATTAACGAACCTCGTAAAGATCTTTCGCTACATTATTTAATAGCGGTGTCGCATTTTTTTCTGAAAGTAATGTCAAACGGTGCATTGCCCGAGATGCTACAGTGTATAGTAAACGACGTTCACTGTTATCAGTATATCTCGTTGTATCCGCATGCCATATAATAACTGCATCAAATTCCAAGCCTTTGGCAAGGTAAGATGGCACAATAATGGCACCGGGAGCCAAACGTTGGTTTTCTGATTGAATCAAAGTAACATTTTTATCATTTAGAGCCTGTGCCAAAGATTTTGCATCGGCCAATGTTTTGGTAATAATTGCTGTAGATTCTTGCTCTTGAGCATTACCTTGCAATTGTACTTTTAATAACTGTAATAATTCCTTTTCGCTTTGCCCTATATGGACCACTGGCTTTTCGCCATTTCGATTGAAAGCATCAATATTTTGACCATCAATTAGAATTTCTTTTGTGAAGTCTGTTATTTGTTGTGTTGAACGATAAGTTTGCGTTAATTGAATATTTTCCACACGTTCTGGTGCAAATAGTGTTGCAAAATCTTCTCTTAGATGAGTAGCATTGTCTTTTGTGAAAATGGCTTGATTCAAATCACCTAACACAGTGAATTTGGCCAATGGAAAACTAAATTTCAAAAATGCTAACTGGAATGGTGTGTAATCTTGAATTTCATCAATAAACAAGAAACGAATATCACGCTCACCATGTTTACCAGTAATTAAGTCATAGAGATAGAGATAAATTGTTGTGTCAGCAAGTGATAATTGATGATTTTTTAAATTATTAATCACTTGTTCAACATGTAACTGCCATCCTTCATCTGAAACACCATAAGCTGATAAATCAATATATTTGTGGGCTTCACGCATAAAATCAACGAACTGTGCATTGATATTTAAAAAGCGTCCACGACGAATTTGCTGAGCTAATGGCTTTAACGCGCGCGTTACAATTTGCTTTGCCAAAAACTTTCGTTCCGCCTTTTCACTAGAGAACTCACGTTCTTGTTCACCCTGACCAAGTTGCGTACGACGTGTAACAGCTGCGGCATCCGCCTCTTCATTATCGCCCATTCTGACACGACCTGCGCCAACTAATTCATCATATTCTTGCTTAGATAAATTTTCAATCTCAAGATCAACCCAATCTTTGCGCATTTCTGTTCCTAAACGACTACTTAATATACGCATCAATGTATCACGAGTTGCTTCTAAGCGTTGACTGAGCTTGTAATTTTCATTATATTGATAATAAATTTCAGCGATGCGTTCCTTCGGTATGAGTGGTTCGTTGCGGAATACAATACTGCGGAGCTTCATTCCGTGTTTATTTAAGCTATTTGCATATGCCTCAACAGCTTTAAACATCATTAAACTACCTTTAATGAGTGACAATTTACTGTCTGCTTTATCAATCTCGAAACGTTCCTGCAATGTTTCAACAGCAATTTTAGGCAAGCGACGTGAAGCATACTGATAGAAGGTCATTTGCACCATATTTTGCTCGCCTAACTCTGGCAAAACTTGATCAATATAATCATTGAACAATTGGTTTGGACTAAACAGAATGACTTGTCCACTAGTCAACTTTCCTCGGTAACGGTAAAGCAAATACGCAATGCGTTGCAAAACCGCTGCTGTTTTACCCGAACCAGCTGCTCCTTGGACAAATAATAAGTCAGCATTCGTATTACGAATGATTTTATTCTGTTCTTTTTGAATAGTTGTAACAATTGATTTCATTTTTGTTGATGATTCACCATTTAAAGCATTCATCAACATTGCATCACCAATTGCTTCTTCCGTATCAAAGAGTGTCACGATCACACCATCTTCAATCTGCAACTGTCGCTTCAAGGTCACATGAGCTTTTTGTGAACCATCTGGCGTTAAGTACTCGACATCCCCAATACCGCCATCATAATAAATTGAAGCCACTGGCGCACGCCAATCATATACATAGTAGTTATTGTCATCGTCACTAAAAGATCCAAGCCCAATATAAATTGTCTCGGGTTCACCACTATCACTAACTGATTCACTAAAATCTATACGTGCGAAATATGGCTTTTTAATTTGTTTTTTTAATGTTTCAAAACGTACTTCTGCTCGTGTTTTTGAGTTCTCGCGTTCAGCAAGCATCTGTTGCTGCTGACGCACTGACATAGCTGTTTCAACAATGCCAGAGTACGTGTCTGTCTTTAAGCGCACATCGCCCCAGCTTTTTGAAACATCACTAATGTTCTTATTGGTACGGTTTATCTCAGCTTCGATGTCAATCAACGATTGATTCATCTTCTTGAGGGTTTTGTTCAAATATTGCGTTTCAACTTGTTTTATTTTTTCGTTCAAAATGCATCTCACTCTCTTGATTTCAATGTAATAATTATACGCTTAGTCGTTTCAAATGAACAGCAAAATGAATGTGAAGGAATTATAGTCTTCAAATTAAATAAGTCTAAACTAACTTTTCGTAAATAAAATAAAGTATAATCAGTTGACAAAACAAATTATTCAATATATGATTAGTGAAAGTAGTTAATTAAAGTAATTACTTTTGTTAATCATATCTCGGAGGAAGTATATGAAACCTATTAGTCTCATTTTTTCAGAACTGTATGACAAAGTACTGCTACAATACCAACAGAAATCTGATAGCAGTGAACATTTTCCGAACATGTCGGCAAATGACGAATATTATATCGACCTCTTATACACCCTAGAGAACCCGACTGTAACTAGCTTTGCGGAAAAGGCGAAAATATCTAAACCAGCAGCCACTCGTATTATTCATCGTTTCGTTGCTGAAAAGTACCTAGTCAAAAGGCCTTCTAAAGTCGATAAACGTACCTCTTACCTGGAGTTAAGCCAAGAAATCAAAGAAAACTGTGAAAAAAACCATCAACTATTTGATCAGGTTTTTCTTGACTCGATTTCAGTGCTTTCACCTGAAGAACAAAAGGTGCTTCACAAAATAATGTTTAAAATCAATGAAAAAATATGAACCAAAAAAATATTGAACAACGCAGTCTCATAATTGGATGTTTGTGGCTTTTTTTGATGGGCATATCAGCTCTCACCGCTTATTTTGCGACACATTTAGAGGCATTATTTGTTGATGCATATTTTACACTGATTACATTAACTACTGCCCTGCTATCAATTGTCATATCAAAAATAAGTACTAAAGTTAGCACGCGCTTTCCAAATGGTCTATTCGTCTTAGAGCCATTGTATGCATTTTTTCAGTCACTACTTACAATTATATTATTAATGGTTTCATTAATAACTGTTGGTGGAAAAGCTTACCAATATTTTGTATATGGTCACGGGCATCTCTTAAATATTGCTCCTGTGATACCCTACGAAATTATAATGGTTATTCTATCCTTGACTCTTTCCTATTTTTATAAACATCAAAATAAAAAAATTCATAATACAAGTACCTTATTGTCAGCAGAAACCAAAAGTGCAATGATAGATGGTATAATGTCAGCCGGAATTGGGGCGGCCGCATTTTTCATACTATTCATCTCTAAGAACTCACCATTAAGCTTCCTATTGTATACAGGTGATTCCTTCATTACAGTAATTATTGTTTTGTTCATTATTAGAGTACCATTGCGTATCATGAAAAATGCCTTGATAGAAATTAGTGGCGGCCTAACACAAGATCAAGGCATTAAATCATTCATTGAGGGATCCATTAGAAGCCACTTATCAAACGATTTTGCGATCAATGATTGTAAAGTGTACAAAGTCGGAATGTCATTCAAAGCATGCATAGCAATCAGTAGCAAAACACATATGATTGACACAGAAAAATTAGCAATCTATAAAAATAATATTTTAAATGATCTTTCGCAAAAACTCGCTTTTATAAATATTGTTTTTGTTTATTCTAATGTTGGAAAAAATGAAAAAAGTTAGTACTGTAGCAGTTAAAGGACTTTTTATAAATAGTCCTTTTTTTGTTGCTGATCGATGTTTCTTCACTTCATTATGTTAAAATTTAAATGCCCTTTACATAAAATTGACCTTATCGCAACATCCGTCCAATATACTGAAGTTATCAATTGGGAGGAAAAAAACAATATGCAGTGGACTAGTACAAATTTTAGTGGGCAATCACAAAATAAAGATGGGAATATATTTAAAACAACAGACGGTGAAAAAAAGACCTTCACTATTCTATTGATTATCGGCTTTGCCAGTTTACTAGTTGCAACTTTTTTTGATAAAAATGTGACCTCGGCTGTCATGAATCAAAATTCGATATTTGGTAATATTTTCCAGAATTATGCTGATCAAGGCGCGGGTATCGTGTTGTTCGCTGCCTTCGAGATTATCGCTTGGACAATCTGGCGACGTATTCAAGGGGAAGCATTGAGATATATCATGACTGGTGGTGCATTGGTATTTGCATTCAATCAAATGTTAGCAATATTACAGGACATGCTGAGTTACACGTACTCCATGCTCAATAATTTATCAAAAGGCATCCCCATGGGCGTAGCAAATAACACCTCATCTGTCGCGAACTATCCGGAACCACTTCGTTGGAGTGCTGCACTTATTTTAACGATATTACTATCATTTGTATTTTTCAACTGGCTTAAAAATAAAGACGAGGCAGATATTAGTTATCTACTAAATGCTGCTTTAATTGGTATTGCCGTCGTCTTCATCGCACAAACAACAATTGGCGAGATGAAAACACTATGGGGTCGTTTCCGACCATACGAAATGACAACTGTTTCCGGCAAAGCAATGAGTGAATTTACACCTTGGTATCACTTAAATGGCGTTAATGGGCATAACTCTTTTCCTTCCGGTCACACAATGTCTGGTTGGTTATTCCTATACTTAACTTTCTTCGTTCCTCGCGGAAATATTAGTTTGCAAAAGAAAATGACAATCTTCGGTATTGCGATGGGCATTCTGACTGGACTTAGTCGTGTACGTATCGGTGCACACTGGCTAAGTGATGTGACTGTTTCAAGTCTCATTGTTGGGTCAATTATCTTCTTAGCAAGTCGCCTACTGGCAGCACATTTTGTTGAATCAAAATTAAACTAGAAATAATTTAGCATAAAAAAGCCTATGATATCATAGGCTTTTTTGTTCAAACATGAAATACAATCGGGCCTTTAAACTTCCTGCTCAAATACCCATGTATCGTTTATTTGTCCAAATGAATTAAATGATTGCTTTGTTACCTTTTTAAAACCATTTTTTTGGTAAAAAATACTGTTAATTTCTGTATTAGTGATAAGACACAACTTTTTACCACCTTGCTGTAAGACCATTTTCATTACCTCTTGTAAAGTTTTTGATCCTATTTTTTGACCTTGATAATCTGGTGAAACAACCAAAGTATCCAAGTACCAGTAATTTTTAAATTTTTCAGGCATAATGGCGTCTGACCTAGACAAATTATTCATAATGTTACTGGCTAACTTAGGTGAACATTTAAAAGGTAACTGCCAACCGCCAATTTTAATATAGGTTCCAAAACTAATATGATGATGTTCAGGTTTTTTTAAAATAAAAGAGGCAACCAGTTCTTTACCATCAACACATACATAACAATCATTAGCATTGATGTTAGCTAGTGTATTTAAATACAGTAAAAAATGTAATGTTTTGTGTAATTTTTCTTTATTTGTAGAAACATTGAATAAAGGATAATTTTGAAAAGCATTATAAGTTAGTTCTGTAATTAAATCTAAATCTTTTCGTGTTGCCCTTCTAATAATCAATTTTGTTCTCCAATATTTTTTATTTTTAATACCCAATAATCATACGTTATATTCATTCAATTATCTCATAAAACCAACACTATGTCTATTTTAAAAGAACTAGAGAAATTATTGACAGAACATTAGTTTAGCGCAATAATGGCTGTTAAGAAAGCTGTGTGTCATTACAACAAGGGAGTTCATGGTATGAAGAACATTGGCATCATCATTGGCAGTAATCGACCTAATAGAATTTCATTTGACATTGCCACTTGGGTTCAAAAAAATTTAATTAGCAGTCAATTCCAAACAAATTTAATCGACCTAGCAAAAGTCAATCTTCCTTGGTTAGCGGAACCTGAAATTCCTGCTAAAGGTCATTACACATTAGAAACGACTCAAAAATGGCGTGATTTGATCAATCAATATGATGGTTTTATTATTGTGTATCCTCAATATAATTGGGGTTATCCTGCTATTTTGAAAAATGCACTGGATTCATTGTATAGTGAATGGCAAGGAAAACCGATTAGTACTGTAGTCTTTGGCTCACACGGTGGATTTCAAGCAGATATTGCCTTATCGCTTGTTTTACAAGGACTGCATATGAACAAATTGCCGATTAATTTATCAATTAGCATCAATGACGATATGTTTAGCAATCATTCATTTATCAACATTGATGATGCACTCGCAAAGTACCGACCTGATGTGCAACAATTAGGCGTATGCTTTGAGAATGTGCTAAATAACGAATTATTATAAATATTGGAGTGAAAATTAGTGATTATGCAAAAAAATAATCAAGTCGAAACTATGTTAGATCAAATGAGTGTGGCTTTTTCTGATTCAGAAGTAAAACAAGAACCAGTATTAAGAGAATTAATTCTTAATCTTGCAAAAGAACTCAATAAAACACAAGACACCCGTTTAATGGCATCGAAGATAGTTAAGTCTCTTGTATCATATTATTGGGAAACGAAAAAACAATTACCTCAAGCAGCAATTACCTTACATAATCAAGTAAAAAAACAGGCTACTGTCTATGATGGCATTGCCACCTCTGCCGTAATGTTGCCTGTATGGTTTTAAATACTAAATAAAATCACAAAGAGTTTAAAAGCTCTTATATCAATATGAACTGTTTGAGCAGTTAATGTTGATATAAGAGCTTTTACGTTTTTTCACAAAAATAGACTAAATGAAACAAATTGAAACATTTTTGTAACCATTTGTCTTCTTGTTCGTTATATATATAACAGGAGAAAATAATGGAGATTAATCAATATGAAAACATAGTCCTTGATATCGCACAAGAAGTTGTTCGATTTTTAATAAAAAAAGGCGCTAGACGACAAGATGCGGAAGATATTGCTCAAGATGTAATGGTTAAGCTAATTGAAGCAAATATTATTTTAGAAGAAGTCAAGTTGCGACCTTGGTTTTACAAAGTTGCCCTGTCAAAATTTTATGACAAGTATAGACGAAATAAAAGATATGAAAGTATCTTATATGAACTTTACAATACCTCGGAAACAGCAAACACATTTCATACAAAATTAAACAATTCCAACCTACCTTACGAAGTGCTTAATCAACTTAGTCATTATCAATTACAGCTCATCTATTTAAAATACGATGAACAACGAACTATTAAATTCATAGCTAACGAACTGCATTTTAGCCAAGCTAAAATAAAAATAGATTTATTTAGAACGAGAACACATCTCAAAAAATTATTGGAGAAATATAAAAATGAATGATAATCAAGCATTTGAAAAATTAATCAAAAAAACCAAAAAAAGAAATACCCTTAAAGGTATACTTACTAGTGCGTTATCTACAATCATCGTGCTTCTTATCATTCTTGTCGGCGCAAATTTATTTGTAGCCAATACTATGAATAAACAATTAGAATTACAAGATCAAAAACTAAATATCGAAAATATCGCCTTTTCACCAAATATATTCACAACTGGACAACATACTACTTCCACCGCATGGGCAAAATCAACAACAACCGAAACTCGCATTAAAAATATTGATGGTTATCATATCTATTATTCTGAAAAAACTGTACAAATCGGTCTATCTGGAACACGAAATTTCTCTCACGATAGCATTGATGTTTATAATGCCAAACCCTCAATTATTGCTAAAAACACTAAAACACAAGAAAAAGAACCTATATTTTTTAATCGTTCTGCTACATCAATATATAAAAATTCAAAAAAAATCACTTTATATACACCACCCACGCATGAAGCAAAAACATTGTCTACGATGAAAAACACATTAGCAGAAGTAGCTTTAACCTTTGACAAACCTTATTCTTATAGTGAAATTAAAAAAATGATTCCAGATAATGTCATGATTAATTACTATTGGTTGGGTTTTGGAAATAATAATACTTCAACAATAGAAAGGGTTGGCAATTATATTGGTTTGAATGCTAGCGATGATGGACAAGGTTCTTTGCAGGAAGGTAACACAAAAAACAATACTTACACTGGCTACAAGGGATTGAAACAAGCGTTGACTGACGCAATATCTTTACCGTTAGAGTCGCATATTTCTGACAAAAGCTATATATCATCAATTAAATCACAACTGTCTTCAAACTTAAGCACCGCAAAATTCAGTGGTGTTATTGTCACTGGTAAAACTGATAATCTGCAAAGTCTAGATGATTTGAATTTCGTTTTTGCAAGTAATGTCGGATTAACAACACCAATTGTTCCTTATGAAACACCATTAAAATAGATTATCTTAAATACTAAAAACCATACAGAAATCAAAATTACTAAAACATTGAGTGTTTTTCTAATAATTGATTGTTTTGGTCACATATTAAACTGTTACAAAATAAAAAACATCTTTCACAGAGAGGATGTTTTTTATGATTGTTGTAATAATTGTTTAACCAATTCAAAACGCTTTACTTTACCAGTAGGATTGCGTGGTACATCATGGACGAAGAATATTTTTGTTGGCCGCTCCGGTTTAGATAAATTTTGTGTAGCATAGTTTTCAATCTGATTTTTCAGTTTGATATGTGGGGTTTCTTTATCACGACTGATAATTGCTAAAGCCACTTCTTCTCCGTAAAGATCATGAGGTAACCCGACGGCAATAACCTCCTCGATAAATGGTAACACACTAATTATTGACTCAATGGCATAAGGTGAAACTTTTTCCCCACCACGATTAATCATTTCTTTAACCCGTCCAATAATATATAAATAGCCCTCCGTATCAAAACGACCGACATCACCTGTTAATAGCCACTTATCTGCAAATGCATGCGGAGCAGGATCTAAATAACTTGTTATCACGTGATCACCCTTTAAAGCAATCTCACCTGTCATTCCTGATTCGTTTGTTAACTTTCCATCAACCATTAGTTGAACTTCGGTCGCTACGGGGATGCCAACAGAACCAATTTTAGGATGATTAAACGGATTCAATGTAATCAAGCTAGCCGCTTCAGTCATACCATACCCCTCAATTACTGGAATCCCAAACATCTGCTCAAAGGCATGCCAACGTTCTTCAGGTAATGAAAACGAGGCTGAACGGACATAGCGTAACTGCAGTTTATTTTTTTCTTTACCATATTCATTACGAGCTTGTTCATTTAACAACAGGATACTGATAATGGTTGGCACAAGAGAAATCCAAGTGACATGATGCTCTGCTACTTGTGACCAAAACTTACTAGCACTAAATTTGTCTGTGATAACCAAATTACCACCAGAAACAAAAGTTGCTAAAGTTGAAATTACCGTAGCATTAATATGAAATAACGGCATCACTACCATTGTGGTCTCTTGGGATGTTAATTTCTGACTCGTCACAATGTGTTGCGCTGATTTTAGTAATTGTTGGTGACTCAATGCTACTCGTTTTGGCTTGCCAGTTGTTCCTGATGTATTTAAAATTAAAGCAGTATCCAATTCAGTACCTGACATGACCATATTTTTTATATGTTTATGATTGATAAATATTGACCATTTTTTGTTTACTATCGTAGTTTCACGCCAACAATTGGTAACGTTTGTTGTAGGACGGTTTACTAAAGTTATGGCGCCAAAATATCCATACTCATTTACCTCTCTTTCTATTTCTATTAAAGCAGTCGAGGGAGCAACTAAATGGCCAATTGCACCTAATTCCCATAAAGCCTGATTAACCAGTGGATAATTAATATCATTGGGTAGGCTTATTGTTACCACTGCACCTGTTGTTATACCAATTGTCTTGAATTCATCTTTAATTTTATCAATTCGATGTCTTGCTTGACTTCCCGTTAACCATTCTCGATTTTGCGCATCTTTTAAAATCGGCTGGTTGGCTTTTGCTATCCAATGTTCATTTAACTTATCGATTAATTTAGTCAAAATAACACACCCTTCTTTAATTTTCATACGTCCCTAACTTAATCAAAATTATAACAATCTTGTATTATTTTAAGTTTAAAACTTAAAAAAAAGCTTTCTATTACCCATACTATTCTGATTTATTAATAAAACGTGGGTTATTTTCTTGCTAGTAGTGTCGTTATTATACTTAATAAAATTAGCTATACTCATAAAAAAGCAAGCACAATTAAGTTACCCTTAATTGTGCTTGGAACTATTTAATAAAATAGCTATGTATGAAGTCATTAATATTTGATTGGCAAAATTATTTAAAAGCTTGAATAATGTCAGGAATTGTACCGCCAAGAATTGCTACTATTGGTATTGCTGCCCACCAATAAGCCGCTGCAAACTCCCAAAAATTCATATGCTCACTTCTTCTACGAATGTACTTGCCCTTACGTGGATCAAATACAAACTCATTGTGATCTATTCTATCGTCTATATTATCTTGTTTGGGTTCAATTCCCAGTACAAGTGTATCTAGTGAGCAATCAAATATTTCAGCTAATTTAATTAAATTACTCATATCTGGTGTTGCGTCCCCTGACTCCCAACGAGAAACAGCTTGACGTGAAATGTACAGCTTGCCAGCAATATCTTCTTGAGACATACTCAAGCCCGTGCGTAATTTTTTTAACTGTATCGGAAACTGTATCTCCATGATTTATTCTCCTAAGTATATTTTATAACTTAATTATTCAACAAAATCGTGTGAAACGATAGCAATTAAATCAGTGAAAATAGCAATCTGCAACAGAAAAATGCGCACATATAGATTGCGAAAGGTGGAATTTTTGCTTTAATATCAGCTTTAGCTATGTTGCGCTTATTTTTTCAGGAGTTTTGCCCAAAAACTTTTTGATTTCTCTTTTTGTAGTTCTTTTTTTAAATTGTCGATTTCTGACACAAAATCAGACGTGTCTGAAACTTCGAGATACTGTTGTTCTTTTACATCAATCTTATGTTGTAAATCAAGGGAGAGCGTTTGTTGCTGGTCGAGTAATTTATGAAGTTGTTTAATTTGTTCATCTTTTGTCTTGAGTTGTTCTGATAAAGTCTTGACACTTTCTGAAGCGACATCAGAATGGTTATTATCAACATTTTCAGGCATCGACTCAAGATTTTTTAATTCTTCATGTGTAAATTCACGCTGACTGGGATTGATGTTCCAAGCCTTTGCTCTCCTATAATACGTAGCTTTACTAATATCAAGTTTCTTAAGAATACTTGTTAATGTTTTGAATTCTACTTTTTCACTCTCAGTCATTGTCTGATACCTTTCTGATAAACATTGAATATTAACAGTATACCTTTATCTTGAAAAATAAGAAATAGAAACAAAAAAACTCCCCTAAGAGAGCCTTTTACCTAAGTTATTGGATAATCATTAAAAAATTTATTTTGTCACCACTATTATACACCACCATTTGAAAATGGATTAAAAGAATTACGACCACCAGGGTTTTCAGTATACTTCATATATTCATCCCCAATCACACTTTGATAGATTGATGGAACCTGATTTTTCGTAACTAATTTAGCTCTTTTAACATACGAACCTTTATGTAACACAATAGCATAATGATATCCTTTTGGAATAGTACCCACTTCGAATTTCAACCATTCTCCCCCACCAAAAATGTCAGTTGTCACGTAAGCGTCCACTGGCTGTGGCATATTAATGATGATTTTTTTTGTTTTATGTTTACCATTTTTTTCTGTAACTTGCTCAGTACCATTTATTTTTTTCATAGTTACTTTTTCAGGTAGCACTGCATAACCATAGCTTTCCTTTAAAAAAGGATTGTATCGGTCAATCAATTGATTCTGCGTTGCTCTGCCATATGTCAATATAGAAATAAAGCATAAAAAAACAATTACACAAATAACTAGTATTCGAACGATTTTTTTATACTTCTTTCCCTCTTCTAAACTCTTATTAATGCTATCAATCATATCTGTCCCCTCTTCTTTTAACGTTGTGTCCAAAGAAAAACCTAAGTAATCACTCAACGTAACCAACATATCCAAACTCGGATAAGTGTCATTATTCTCCCAATGTGACACTGTTTGCCGCGTAACATGCAATTCTGTGGCCATTTGTTGTTGGGTTTTACCTAAAGTAATTCTTCTTTCTTTCAGTTTTTGACCGAGTTCCATGTGATTCCCCTCTCATAACAAATTTAAGTATACGAAATTGCAGTGTGAAAATCGAGCAAGTATTCTTTAACATGTTGATATGAGGGCATTTCAATACAATGATAGATAAAAAGAATGTTCAACTCATATTGAGTTGAACACTCTTTAAATTAATTCTCGACGGTTAATTCTTCCAAAGTAACCGGCGCATCAGTTAGTAATTTATAACCATCTTTAGTTATCAACACCGTGTCTGAATGTCGATAACCGCCTTGACCTTCAAAATAAATTGCTGGTTCCACCGATACAACCATATTTTCTTTCAAAACTGTGTCATTACCTAATGATAAGGTTGGCTCTTCATGGTTATTTAATCCGATGCCATGACCAGGTCGATGAAGAATGTTAGCCGTAAGATGCTGGTCAATAAGGTAATCTCGCACTTTTTTCTCTACTTCAGATGCCTTAACACCAGGTCGCAGCATATCGAGCATTATATTTCTAGCCGTCATCATTTGATTAAAGTGTAGTTCTTCTTCTTTTGTTGGTTTCTCCATGAAGAAAGTACGTTCACATTCGGCAGCATAGCCCGCTAATCTAAACACAGCGACGTTAACATTTGGCCCATGATCAACTGTTGCCTCCATATCAGGAATGCTATGGGGCATGAAACTATAAGTTGACGGCCATACACCATTTGTTACTCTATTTGTAAGACTAAAATTATCCGCGATTTCTTTACCAACTACCTTAAACGGAAGGTTGTAAAGGTCTATCACTTTGGAGTCGTTATTCACTTGTCCTAACGTTGCACGAACAACTCGACTACATACTCTTGCAGTCGTTGAAATTTTGTCAATTTCGTAAGCGCTCTTTATTTCACGTAACTTTTTGATTATATCATTTGGTTGCCAATCTACTGTCGGTGCCTTTGCAGTTATTTCTAAAAGTGCATTACTTTCGATACCAATTTTATCCAACCCTTCAAACTTTTTTGTAACCACCTCGTGCCAGTTTTGACCAATTTCAGACGTAACATCAAAATACGTTTGAATATCGTAATCAAAATAGTCAACATCAACATGTGATTCTTCTAATTTTGGTACCAGCATTAAAGGTTTCTTATCTGGATAAATAATTAAGAAAAACGGCCGTTGCTCAGGGCTATAATCAATATTGGTCAAATACCATATGTCCTCTACATCTGTTACTGCGTATGCACTTAACTCTTTTTCTTGCAAGAATCTTTGGCAATTTTGGATGCGGTTATTTATTTCATCACTGAGTATACTCATAATTTCCTTTTTTAAAATATTAACTGTGTTTATAATTAATCTTCTTGATTTTTAATTGCTTGAACATATAGAAACCAATCATAATCAATGTAAAGGCAACAAATATGCCAAACATAACCATCACATCGCTTTTAGCGGATCCACCAATCATCAACGTTTCTCGCAGTGCATTGACTGAATAAGTCATTGGCAAATATGGGTGTATGGCTTCAAAGAAACCATTTGACAATTGAATTGGATATGTTCCCGCGGAACCACCTAACTGAATAACCATCAAAATCATTGCTAGGAATGAACCAACTTTACCAAACCACAAGTTAAGGGATGTTACGACATTAATAAAGGTAAATGATACCAGAATCAGCACCCAGAAAGTTGCAACATAGTGAACTGGTTTGATGCCAATCATACTAATAGAAACAAAGTACATAATTGCTGCTTGCAGAAATGCGAATGGATAAAGCACAGACATCTTGCTTGCCCACCAACTAATAGCCTTTTTAGGATACTTTAGAGGTGTTACTAAATCAAACATCAAGTTAAAGGCAACAGCACCAACGAAGAGTGCCACTGACAACATATAAGGTGCCATAGCTGTACCATTATTAGGAACTTTGTCTTTTTCCACATGCTTGGTGCTTGCTGGGGTAGCTAATTGATTATATGTTAACTTATTTGAGTTAATTTTATTAACCTTGTTGTTTGCTTGACCTAGCTTGTCAGCGAGCGTTGTATTCCCATCTTTAACTTTCGTCAGACCATCACCAAGTTTTGCTGAACCATCAGCCAACTTAGCACTGCCATCTGCTATCTTTGTGGCACCACTAGCTAATTGAGTGGACCCGCTTAACAACTTACTGTTATTTGCAGCCAATTTATCCAGTCCTGCCGTTAGCTGACTACTTCCTGACGATAACTTTGACGTTGCTGAACCTAAAGCAGGCATCTTTTCATTTAGTGATGATAGGCCGCTGCTGATTTTTTGGGATCCAGCATTTAACTTATCACTATTTTGTGATAACTTTTGGGTACCATTGCTTAGCTTCAAACTACCATTAGCTAGGCTCTCAATACCACTGGTGAGTGATGGTACATTCGTATTAAGTTGTTCAAGCCCCTCTTGTAATTGTGCTGAACCACTAACTAACTGTTCTGATTTTCCGCTCAGTTGTGACAACCCATTGGTTAATTTTGTTGCCCCAGTACTTAATTGCGCAGTTGAATCACCAACGTTATTAAGTGAACCAACCAAACTACTTACGCCACCATACAACGTTTTTGTATTGTCACTAGTTCCATAACTAGTATTTAGTGTATTCACAGCTGATTTTAACTGCGACACACTTGTGTTACTTGATTTAATTAATGCGGTTAAGTTAGTCTGTAATTCACTTAGATTTGTTGTTGCTGATTTGAGTGAATTGTTAATGTCATCTGTTGGTAATAATGCCGTTTCTAATGCATTGACTTGCGTGTCGGTTAGCTTTTGTGTCTTTGCAACAGATTCGATTTTGCTTTGCGTACCGCTGATATAATTGCTAATCGTAGTAACGTTCGCTGCAAGACTACTCATACTACTTGTTAATTTAGTAATTTGCTCAGTATTTTGATCACTATTGTCTAACGAGGTCTTCAACTGATTCAATCCTGTCTGAAAACTTTGCAGCCCTGTTTGTAACTGCGTCATTTTGTTTTTAGCGTCGTCACTATTTAAAGCTGCATTCATTTGTGCCAAGCCATCGGAAACTTTTTGGCTTCCTTTATACGCTTCGTCTGTTCCGGTTGTGTATGCACTAACACCTTTGGTCAAAGAACTCGATCCGCTAGTTAATTTATTCACCCCGGCAGCTAAATTACTACTACCATGAGCTAATTTTTGCGCACCAGCATTAAGAGCATTGGCTCCCGTGTTTAGTTGGCTCACACCTGCTGTATACTGCTGCAAACCACTGTTTAAACTCGTTGATCCTGTAGATAATTGTGAAACACCACTACTTAACGTGGGCATTTTTTCACCTAATTGTCCTAAACCAGCAGTTAATTTTGAGCTTCCTGCATCAAGTTGACTCACGCCACTAAAGTATTGTGATAACCCGTCTGTCAGTGTATTCGTACCATTACTGAAAGTTAAACTACTTGAAGCAAGTGTTCGTAGATTTGTTGTGACCGTCTGATTTCCAGATTGTAATTGTTCAGTTCCATCAACTAACTTTTTGTTACCGTTAGCCGCTGTGCCCATACCATTTCCTAACGTTTTAATTTGTTTAAACAATGTCTCAGCATAAGTTTTGGTTACTTGTTTTGAAATTGCGTTTGTAATGCTTTCAGCCGCTGATTTTGAAAACTTTCCAGCGATAAAACTGTGTCCAGAACTCGTTGTATAGTGAATTAACATCTTTTTGGGATGTGCGTCCAGTAATGTCGTCGCATTTTTAGAAAAGTTCTTTGGGATTGTCATGACCATATAGTACTTGCCATTGGACAACCCTTTTTTGGCTTCTTTTTGCGATGGAAAACTAAACTTCATCGCATCTGAATCCGCTAAATTATCTTTTAGCTTAGCTCCTACTGCTAATTTATTTCCTTGGTAATGCACAGATTTGTCTTCATTGATAACTGCCACGGGCAAATCTTTTATTTTGCCATAAGGATCCCACATCGATTTAAGAAACCCAATCGCGTAAATTGACGGAATTAACACAATAGCGATTAGAACAACCACCATAAATTTATTTTTCCATATTTTTTTCCATTCTATTCCGAGCATGTTGCTCCCCTTTTTTAACAACGTGTTGCTTTTTTTGTAGCTATAGTTTATATTAGCATTGGTTATATATAAATCAATGTACAAGTACTAAGGGATTTGTCTAATTTTATGAGGAGAATAGTATGAATCGGCAGGAAAAAAATAAATTAACACAACAACGAATTATGGATGCTTTCGTGAAATTAGTTAGCGAAAAAGGCTTTAACAACTTAACCGTCTCCAACATCACACGAACAGCCAAACTAAGTCGTGGTACTTTTTATATTTATTATCTTGATAAATACGATGTGTTAGAAAAAATTGAGACTTATTTACTAACTAATATGGAAAAGCTAATGCAAAATAATATAGATAAGACAATATCTTGGCTAGACGATGTTGATAATAATAAACTATCGGCTGAGTTAGATACTTATTCACCGTATCGTAGTTTCATTCAGTCTTTTGACTTTCTCGATAAAAACCGTTTCACGCTTAAGACACTCCTCTCAAAAAATGGTGATTCACAATTTGTGTATAAGTTACGTCATTTGATTGATGAACAAATTGACTCACATTACAAAAATATTTTTAAAGATGGTAATGAGATTATTCCCAGTGACTATACACATGATCTATTAATTAGTTCGCTCATTAGCATTATTGGTCATTGGTTACAAAAAGATGACCCTGAATCTCCATCTGAAATTGCCGAAATTTTGATTAGAAGTCGTATACTGGCTGCTTACCAGGTAAAATAATTTTTGTAACACAAATCAAGTCTCGGTCATTTTTCTTTAAAGCGACAATGACACCACAGTTAATAAAACAAAGAGAATATGTTATTCACATATTC
This sequence comes from Leuconostoc suionicum, assembly GCF_001891125.1. Classification (NCBI taxonomy): domain Bacteria; kingdom Bacillati; phylum Bacillota; class Bacilli; order Lactobacillales; family Lactobacillaceae; genus Leuconostoc; species Leuconostoc suionicum. The sequence goes on from NZ_CP015247.1 coordinate 1,847,476, forward strand.
TCTTTGTTTTATATTTATATTTTAAAAATCAATGACACGGATTATAAACTTAGCTCGGCGAAATTGTACGTTTAATAGTTCGCAACAGTTTTTCTAGTTTTGCTAAATCATTAATGGCAGTTATCGATACTCTAATAAAATAGTCGTTATTTGATTTCCAACCACCTGCTTGAAACTGCGGACTGTATAATACATGTATTCCCAGCTTATCCAGACGATCTTTCACTTGTTTAATATTAATTGCAGAATTTATCTTAATCCATTGAAATGGACTCAGTGGTGCTGTTGTTTCAAAGACGTCCTCAAATAAAGCTAAACTAGTCTTTATCTGCTTCATTTGGCTATTAATTATCTTTAAAACAAAGTCATGATTAATTAAATATTTAATAATTTCAAAATCTAAAGTTGGCTCCTGTAAATTGAGATTTGTAAATGAATGTTTCATTTTTTGCTCAAACTTTTTATCAAACAATACCAACGCTACGCGAATTCCTGGAGCAACTATTTTAGAGAAACTAGATAGGTAGATTGTGTGACTCGGTGACAGGTTAATCATGGCTTTCTGTTTTTCAACATCCAAGTATCGTAAATAATCATCTTCGATGATTAAAAAATTATGGCTAATGCTTAGAGCTGCTAACTTCTCTCGCCGCCTAATGGACATGGAAACATTAGTGGGGTTCGACCGAAAAGGCATGACATAAACACCAGCAACTGTATGCGTTGTCAACATATCTTCCAACTGATCAAGCTTCATCCCCTCATCATCTTGTGGAATTGACAATAACTTAATATGCAACGTTTTAGCTAATTCAATAAAATTAGAATATGTGAAGTCATCCACAACTATGGTGTCTGAAGGTTTAAATAAAGCTGTTAAAATGATGGCGAGTGCGTTCTGTCCGCCATTTGTTATTAGGCTGACCATATCGCCAGATACATCTATGTTTAAATATTCAAACCATTTTTGTGTGGCCCTATCATAACTATCATCTAAGGATGACTTTGTGAAATACCGCAGTAACTTTTTAACGGGAATATTCTTAATAGCTTCTTTCACATAAAATTCTGCTAAACTATTTTCAACTGAAGTTACATTCAAAATACCTAAATCATTTACGCCTTCTTTTCCTTGAATAGTATGATCAGAAATGCCATTAGGCGATATAAAAGTACCTCGCCCCCTTTCGGTATATAATAAGCCATTTTTCAAACCAAGATCATAGGCATGTGTCACTGTGGTGAAGTGAATATCCAAAAAATATGACAATTCACGTTGCGATGGTAACTGATCGTGCGGCTTAAGGACACCCGTCAGAATGTCATCATATAAGGATTGATAAATACTTTTATAAAAAGGTTTCTCAAGTGGTAACTTGCTCGGTACCCATGGTAATTCATAATCATTCACCCCGTTCAGCCTCCTAAGTAAAATTTATCAGCATCAATACCTGTAACCACTAAAATATCTGTTCATTAAAAATCAGTATACACTAATCTATGCACAATAAAAATTATATGGCATACAATTTTTTTATTGTATGCTTATTTAATTGCTGTTAGCCTTATACTTATAAATTGTCCATTGAAAGAGTGAGGATAAATTGAATGATGAATAAGTTATCAAAGAGTATGCAAGCAATTATATTGGGCGTGGTATCTGCCTTCTTCTTCTCTCTTACATTTATATTTAATGAAGTTATTGCTAATAAAAATGGATTTTGGCTCTGGTCTGCCTCTTTACGATATTTATGGATGATGCCGATGCTTGCTTTGATATTCATTCCATTAGGAGGCTCCTTTAGGCGAGTTAACCAATCAATACGCAAACGGCCTCTATCTTGGTGGGCCTGGAGTCACTTCTGTTTTGTTCTATTTTATGTTCCGTTATGCCTAGCTAGTAATTATCTACCTGGTTGGCTAATCGCCAGTGTTTGGCAGGTAACTATTGTTTGTGGTGTTTTAACAACGCCTCTACTCAATATCGGTAATCTTTCAACAAAAATTCCTTTCCCTTGGCAAAGTTTACCTTGGATGCTTATTATTCTCTTCGGTGTCTTCCTAACAATTCTCCAATACTTGGGTGCTATTCAAATTTCTAACCAAATATACTTATCAATACTAGCGATAGTGATTGCGGCTATTTGTTATCCACTTGGAAACCGAAAAGTTATGATGACTGCGCCAAAAATTACCGGTCTCGAAAGAATGTGGGGCATGCTACTGTGTACCTACCCAACGTGGATTTTGTTGGCTATTGTTAGTTTCTATATTAGTGGTGCCCCTACTGCCAAAACAATGGTGTCCACTCTTTTAGTGGCACTGTTTTCTGGTATTATAGCGACCGCTATATTTTTTCATGCAACTTCCTTAGTTTTTCGAGAAATCAAATCGTTATCGAAGGTTGAGGCTACTCAAGCGATGGAGCTCGTTTTTTCCATCTTATTAAGTGCAATCTTTCTCCATCACCCTTTTTCACTCAGTTGGGAACTCGTAGGTGTCGTAGTGATTATAGTAGGCATACTGGGAATTAGTTTGCGTAAGTAATCTTCCCGAGTTATCAACCACAGCGCTTTTTTTATCAAAGCACAACAGTAAACGTTTGGGTTTTAGTTCAACATATCGCCACTATTCGCATCAAAATAGTGCACACTACCGTCCTTGAATTTGATAGAGTAACCTTTTACTTGTGTGCCATCAGATTTAAAATAATAAGTATGTCCGTCAATAATCTGCTTACCTGTTAAAGGTACTCCATTGCTGTCTAAGTACTTCCAAGTGCCATCATTCATTTCTACAAAGCGATTCTTAATCGTGCTAGCTGCTGGCGACTGATTGGTATCAGTTATACCAAAAGGATATAATACTGCTGAAAAACTTTTTTCAGAATTTGTACCATTAATTGTAGCGGTTAGTTCTGTTGCGCGTGTACTGTTAATTAAGTTGCCAGCAAAACATCCAGAACCAACTCTTTGAATACTAGATGGTAATATTATATTTGTCATTTGATTATCAATGAAGGTACCATCCCCCATTGTTTTCAAAGTGTTTGGCAAGTTGATACTAGTAAGTTGATTGCTAGCAAACACAAAATCATTCAATGCTGTCAGACCATTATTTGGTAAGTTAACTTTTGCTATATTATTTGACGCAAATGCATACCAGCCAATACCTGATATGTCAGTGTTTAGGCTGTTAGGTAAAGTTAATGTGTTTGAAATTTGGTTATCATAGAAAGCAAAATTCCCAATCTGTTTCAGATTTGTTGCTTTGGAGAAATCTACGCCCGTGAGGCCTAATGATTTAAACGCATTAGCAGCAACCTTTGTCACATTCGTGGGAATAACAATAGTTTTACCGAGTGTGGTGACGCCCGATTTAATACCTGTCACTACTGTTGGATCATTGTGATCATAAGTAAAACTTTGTGGATTACTTATGCTACCAGATGCCCCTTTCCCATAAGACTGATGCTTCAATGCATATTGCTTAGCAACGGCATCCGCCTGCCCAGTATTTTGTCCAAAAGCTTCATAACCATACCAGCGAACCGGATGATTGCCACTACTATCTAATACATTATTGGGTAACACCGTAATATGTGAGGCTTGATTTCCATAGAAAGCTCCTGAGCCAACACTTAAGCTATTCGTATTTTTTATCGTTGTCAGATCAACCGTCTTTAAGCGATCACCGGCAAATGTCCAATCACCAATTGATGTAATTGTTGCTGGAAAAGTGACCGATGTCAGATTAGGATTTTTGGCAAAGGCACCATCGTTAATATGTGTCACACCGTTAGCAAACGTGACTGAGCTGATCGCGTTATCATAGAAAATATACCATCCTAAATTATTGTCATTTAGATTAGGATACTGCACAGCTGTTAAACGATTTTTAGCAAAAGCAAAATCTCCGATAGATTTTAGGTTAGTTGCTGAACTAAAATCAACACTCGCAATGCCTTGATTGTAAAAAGCAGTGCTAGCAATACTTGTAACATTATTTGGAATCACAACCTTTGCCCCTATATGTTGTGATGAATTGTCCGAAAAACCATACAAGACCCCATTCTTTATTTTGAGAGACGGTTGTGGTACGCCATCAGCATGGACAATCGTGCTATTGATACACAATGCACCACCAACAAACAATATAATGAACATCATTCTGATCAAAAGATATTTGCCTCGAGTTTCTCTAACCGTATCATCGTTATACATCATACATTCATTCCTCCCCTACCTATTTCGTGCTGCAATAAAACTCCTTCACAACATGCTTTACGATAGAAAACTGGCTAAGCACTGTTAACGCCGAATGAGACATCACATACTCAGAATTCTCTTATCTCTGTTTTTATTATAAATCACATTATTCATTAATACCTCTTTCAACACTTGATGGGTTAATAATATATTAAATTAATATATTTTAATATATTGCTATATTTGTTATCATTAAAATATATTAAATATGAACGTGCAACAACTTATTCACGTTAAAAGGTGTTGATGATATGGAGTCGCATATGATTGCAAATAAAAATAACTAATCTGCATCAAATTTGAATTGTTGGTGCAGATCATAAAGCTCATGACAATTTAAAGAAAAGAGATCAAAGCAGACATGTTTATAGGAAAAAAAGTAAAACTATCACACTATCATGACGGTGACGGCAAAAAATTTGCTGAATGGCAATGGGATGATGCGTTCAATAACCCGTTATCAGATGATATGATTCATCCTCATACCGCTGAGGACTGGGAAAATATATTTAGACGTTCATCTAAAAGCAAAGAAAATGTTGAATTTACTGTTAGAAAAACAGAGAATAATGATTTGGTCGGATTTGTTGCCTTGTTTGACCTCAACATACGCAATCATACTGGCGAATTAGCGATTGGTTTTCCTAAAAAGGAAGATCGTCTAAAAGGTTATGGATCTGAAACCTTGAGCTTAATCTTAGATTATGGTTTTAACAATTTAAATATGCATAAAATTAAGCTCACCGTTTATCCATTTAACACACCTGCTGTGAAAGCCTACAAAAAGAATGGATTTACCAAAGAAGGTACCTTTAAAAATGAAGTCTTCTATGATGGCAAATGGGTCGATATTGACCATTACGCCATCTTCCAAAATGACTGGTATGCTTCCCAAAATGAGTATCAATGATAATCAATGCTAAAAAACGCGAAATAACATAATGTTATCCCGCGTTTTTTCTGTCTCATTATAATTCAACGTTAATTATACCTCAGCGTCAACTTTTTTAGTTGTGATACAACTGTCAATTTGATCTTTGTGAACAAATTTCCCCTCACTCATCATTGTTCATTTGCTGACTGGCAACATCTACATTTAAAGCATGCAAGCAATCACTTGCATGCTTTAAATGTAGATGTTATGATAACTTTAGGTAATATATCAAATAGGTTTTATTCAGATAGCAAATACTTAACCTTACTTACAACAAGCTTTTGATTTTTGACACTTATTGAAAAGGATATACGCATGAATAGACAAGATAAGAAAAACTTGACCAGAACAAAGATTACCACAGTGTTTATAAGTCTAGTCCATCAAAGAGGCTTTGCTAATACAAGGATATCAGATATCACTCAACAAGCTGGCCTTAGCCGTGGTACGTTCTATGTATATTTTCTTGATAAATATGATCTCTTGGAGAAATTGGAAAATAATTTATTAAAACACATTGAAACGCTTTCCACCTTAACAATTAATAAAACAGTTGCTTGGCTAGACAATCCCTCAGGCGATATACTATCTACGCCCTCCTCGCCATATTTCAGTTTGATTAATATTTTCAATTATCTAGATAATAACCGCTTTTTCTTTCAAACCTTGCTATCCGAAAACGGTGATAAACAATTTATTTACAAAATGAACCGCCTACTTGACCACTTATTTGAAAAGCTATGCAAAAATACTAGTGATCATATATTGCAAGCCTTACCAAGTGACTACACGATTGAGTTATTAACCAGTAGCCTTGTCAGTATCATTGACCATTGGTTACAAAAAGCTAATCCTGAAACGCCAAGCGATGTAGCAAAAATTTTGATTCAAAGCCGATTATTTGCTGTCTATCAACCAGCATAATTAGAATTCCTTTTCCTATACTTCAGTGACTGATAAAAAGATGAGCGCTACTTTTACTAGTTCTATATGCGCCTTGGATTTTTATAACAGCTGATTCTTTCTCCCAACAATCTCATTTATATTTGATCGTTTTAAAGTTATAATAGTAAGCAACGTGAGGGAAAATCATGAAAAGAGTTTTATTAATTGGCTCAGGCGGTGCTGGAAAATCAACGTTAGCACGCAAACTGAGTAAGCAATTGAACATTACAGTTTTTCACTTAGATAAGTTGTTGTGGAAACCGAATTGGCAAATGACGCCAAAACCTGAACAAGCCATCATTGTTAACAATTTAGTGCGTCAAGATAGCTGGATCATTGATGGTAATTATAATGGCACACTAGATATTAGAGTTGCTGCTGCCGATACCATTATATTCCTAGATAGAAGTCGATTTGTATGTATCTATCAAGTTTTTAAACGTCTTCTGCAGTATAGAGGCACGTCACGTCCAGATATGCAAGACAATTGCCCGGAAAAAATTGATTTTGATTTTCTCAAGTGGATTTGGCACTTTCCCAATAAACAAAAAGTTATGATCATGAACATGTTTGAAACGATTGATCAATCTAAAAATATTGTTATCTTAAAAAACAAAAAACAAATTGAACAATTTTTGGACCAATTATAAGTTTTACAAAAAACGTACAATTATATGTGATCAAAACAAATGTTGAATCAGGTCGCTCAAATAATCCATCATACTTTAGAAAGAACGCTATCCGATGAAATCATATGAAAGCAAGGTCGCATTAAACGAGGCCATTAAAACCAGTTATAAAAAGTACATTGATGAATTTACAAATATTCCAAATTCACTTAGCAATAAACGGATACAAGATGTTGATCGCACACCAAGCGAAAACATTTCATACCAGTTAGGATGGATTACCGCCTTATTGAACTGGGAAAGAGATGAAATAGCTGGGAAAGAGATCTTTGTACCAGCAAAAGGTTATAAATGGAATAATTTAGGCGGACTCTATCAATCATTTTATGATACTTATGCTGACCTTTCTCTTGAAGAACAGATTAACTTGCTAAATAAACGTGTTAATGAACTTTGTGAACTTGTAAGTTCTTTACCAGATGACATTTTATTTGAGCCCAATAAGCGAAAGTGGGCAACTACTCCAGCCCAATGGCCGGTATGGAAATGGGTTCACATCAACTCGGTAGCACCTTTTAAAACTTTTAGAACCAAGATTCGTAAGTGGAAAAAGTTAGCATTGATTAAATAAACAAAAAGCCATGATAACATATACTGTTATCATGGCTTTTTGTTGCTATAATTTAACATTCATTTTGATACAAATCAACTAACCGTTGCCTTAGTTGATCATCATAAGCTGTTAAATACATACCATATTTGCCACGTTTAATTAAAACATTCAAAACATTAGCAATAAAATCTTGATATTCTTTGCTTGTAAATTTGATATCCTTACGCTTCTTAAAAATCTCTTTGTGTGAGTATTTTTCTGGCAAAATAGTCATGCTATCTGTTTTGTCGTCATAGCCAAATGATGGACCAATGATCATGCCCACGTAATTCAAATCAAATCCTTGTAAGGTATAAATTGTGCCTACTTGTGTAATAGAGGATTCACGTTTAGCCCAGTGTGTACGTTGTGGATCCCATTCGTCCCAAGGCAAAGAAAATGTGTCCATCTCAACATTATGGCGCCCATCGATGCGTGGGAATCCAGAAGTTGCGACAACACGACTGAGCCCAACTTCGCGATTTTTAGCTTTAACTTCCTCATATAAGTCCCCTGCTGTTGAGAATACTTTAAAGTCAAAATCACTATTACGAGGAAAAGGCATTAATGGCTTTTGTGCTGTTAAGTCATCCATCCATTGTACTTGTTCTGAACTAGCAACCATACGATATTGAAAATCCATATCAAATTGTCGGTATGGATGACTACCAACGGTCTGACGTAATAAATCTTGTGACCAGTACATTTTAGATTGAAAAACTTGTGCAAAATCATAGACCACCACCACAATTTTGGCTAAGTTCATCAAATCTGTGAGTTGGTTCTCACCTCGATAGTGTGCATAAGGCTCTGGCTTTGAATATAATAAATGTGCCTCATCTACGAAAATAACATCATATTTCCAATTGTTTTTCTGGGCACGATTAATGAGTGCTGTGGGACGTAAGATATCCTTTTCTTTCATACCGGGAATATCATGGGCAAGATCTTGATAAGCTTTAAATAATTCGGGATGATTAACAACTAACGCGGTTTTATAGCGTTTATCCGTCATATATTTTGTGACTAAATTCATTAAAACAACTGATTTACCAGTGCCGGCAGCCCCTTGAATAACCGCCACAGCATGCTGATTTCCTTTAATGCTCTCATTAATATAACTGTTTATACTTGTAATGGTTTCTTTCTGATTATCAGATAATTGATCAATCATGAACTGATCTTTTAAAATTTTATTCATTGCGATTCACTCCTATTGTATTTATTATACAGACTTAGTAAGGAAACATCAGATTTTATTGTTATCCCCACAAGGTTCATCATGTTAACATTTATTTAAGGTTTTTCTAATAGTATTCGTGTCCTTTAACTATTTGATACTATATAAGCAAAGTAAAGTGTTCCAAATATTAACGTGCAAATACTTATCCACGATAAAAGATGTATCAACGGAGTTGCATTATGACTGCAAGCAAGATGAACTAGGCTGCATATTTCTTTAATTGTTTATAGGAAACTCACTAATGCATATTAAAGAAAAGAGAAAAACATGTTTATAGGTAACAATGTAAAACTGTCGCATTATCATGAAGAAGATGGAAAAAAGTTAGCTAGTTGGCAATGGGACGAAGATTTTTTAACGCCGTTAACTAGTGATATGATTCACCCTTACACCGCGGAAGACTGGGAAAAAATATTTAGGGATGCTTCCAACAGCTATGAAAATGTTGAATTTACCATTCGAAAAGTCAGTGATGATAGTTTAGTTGGGTTTGTTGATCTATCTGATATCAGTGTACGCAATCATTCCTGTGAACTTGGTATTGGCTTCCCCAAAAAGGAAGACCGATCAAAGGGATATGGCACTGAAGCCTTGTCTTTAATCTTGGATTATGGTTTTAATAATCTCAACATGCACAAAATTAAGCTCTCAGTATACCCCTCCAACATCGGCGCTGTAAAAGCCTACACTAAAGCGGGATTCGTCAAAGAAGGTACAGCCAAGAATGAAATTTTTTACAACGGAAAATGGATTGATATAGACTATTATGCGATTTTCCAAGAAGACTGGTATGCAAGGCAGTAATAAAAAATAAAAGCACTCAATGAGTGCATACATAAACAAGTTAACATGTAGGACTCATGTTAAAAGAATTGGGAGAATGATTATGGATGAGAATGGCAAAATTGTACCTGTTGAAATTAAAGGTTGGAACTGGGGGGCCTTCATGTATAACATTTTTTGGGGAATTGGTAACAAAACTTATTTACCTTTACTATGCCTAATCCCTTTATTTAATTTCATTTGGATCTTTGTTTGTGGATTTAAAGGCAATGAATGGGCTTGGCAAAAAGGTGATTACACTGACGTGGAGACATTTAAAGCTGTCCAGGCCACATGGAATCGTGCTGGATTGGTACAGTTTATTTTGACAATCGCCATATTAGTACTATACTTTTTACTTTTCGTGATTCTTTTCTCATCAGTCTTAAATCAAAATAACTATTAATAGTCTCATCCTATTTGGTGTGCTTGCGCAGAGAAAAATCAACAAAAAATTTCAAACTCATTAATCACTCGTTTGAAATTTATAGGAACTGAAATCAAATGATGACCACTCAAGACAATATTCTTTTAAAAACCGCACTAAAAATGAGACATGAAAAAGAATTTAAGGCATCCAACCGTATCTTAAAAAAATTAGATGCAAAATATCCGCTTAATGCCTATATTCAATATCAATATGCTTGGAGCTTCGATATTCTTGGGCAAGAAAGAGAAGCTGTCCCTCACTACTATGCAGCCATTGATAACAATGGGCTAGAATCTGTCGATTTAGAAAACGCCTACTTAGGTTTAGGTAGTACTCTACGATCAATAGGTTCTTATGATGAATCATTAGATATTTTATCAAAAGGTACGGAATTATTTCCAACAAATAATGCTTTAAAAGTTTTCAAGGGGATGACACTCTATAATTTAAAACGCTTTAAAGAGTCCACAACTATTTTATTGGAATGTCTTATTGAGACAAGTGAAGACACTGATATTAAATCGTATACTAAAGCACTAGAACTGTACTCACAAGATCTAGACCAGACATTTTAAATAATCATCGAGCATCGTATATTAAAAATCCTCAATAGGGACAAATCATGAAAATAAAACCGGCAAATAGTTGCTGTTCCATTACAAGTCACTCGCTGCTTTAATGCGCATATAAAATGCAAAGAAGAAAAAATATAAAAGCACGTTCCAAAAATAAAATTCTTTATCAAAGTATTTGGATTACCACGCTAATAATAGTAATTGTCGTCATTATTGGCTTTTGGCAAACTTATACTAAGTATTCTGGTGATTTAGTTAAAAAAGTTGATACAACCTCATCCAAAAACACTTTAAAACCGCAGTCAATTTTTAAAGTTGGTGAGACAGCAGAATATAAAGATATTCAGTTTAAAGTAAATGACTTCCGTTTCATAGATGGTTACCCAAAAATTGATAAATTAGATGCTGGAAATCAATTTGTTGTTGTTAATATAACCATTACCAATCATAGTAATAAAAAATTTGATTATGATTCATACTTTTTTCACCTTGATGACAATGGTAAACAAACAGATACAACGGAGTCTTCTTACAACGTAACTGATTCTTTAGACAGCGGCATCTTACTTAAAGGTGAATCAACAACGGGAAACCTTGTGGGGCAAGCAAATACAAATCATCAACTAAAGTTAATTTACCAACAAGATACTAATCTTAACAAAGGGAAAATAACTTTTAAACTGAATCAAGAATAAGATTTAAAACTGAACATGATACTAATACTCAGGATAATGATTCTTGAAATTCCTGGTTCTAGTTGTGATTCTGACGTTGCTTTATAATTTAATCGTTATTAACCCCAATTTTAGATCTGACTTTTCACCACTAAGAATGAGCTTCATAAATTGAAGCTTATTCTTAGTGGTGGGCAACACATGACTTATGCATTTTCATCTTTGGCCAAGAATGATGCAAAAATTAACGACAACGATTATGCACTGAAATTGCTTGCTAAGTTTTTCTTTGAGGAGAACAATACAAATATTTCAACCAATAGAGAGATAAAACTATGACAAGAGCCAATTTATTTAAAACCATTGCGACGATGGGATTATTAGGAACAATTATATATAAAGTTTTAACTAATGCACGCTCAGTATATATACAAATCATTCAGGCTTCGATCCTTGTTACATTATGGTTAGTTCTTGTAATTGATAGATACCGTCATACGCGTTCAAAATTATATTTAAAATGGGATTTATTTCTGGTTAGCGTAGCTACTTTACTAATAATAACTATAATATCTTTCTTTAGGTAATTTTTCTGTTAGTCATCAGTAGTTATCACGTGCAGAACCACGTTAAAAGCATTATTGGGGAAAAAATAATGACAAAAAAAGCACAAGAATTAAAGACACAAATAGTAGCTTATGGTTGGCAACTATTTACACCTGAAAATACAATCGTTATGGATAATGAGCAGGGAAATATAGCTATTGGAGATGTTTCTGATAACTTTAGAGGCGGTCCAGTAATATTGCTCAAGGTTAGCAAGAATGAAGCTATAGTCGAGAATAGCGGGTATTTTGAACAAGGAATATCAGTTACTTTAGACAAAAAAATTATTATCAGACGACGCCCTATCATTGGAGATAACTAATTGATGATTAAATAAAAAAGCTTTTAAACATGAATCAGAAGAATAAAGAAAGAGAAAGTGTAAATATGAAAGACCTAAAAATACACAGCAAAATGTTTCAATATAGAGCAGCGCTTTTTGTAATTGCTATTCCTTTGATTGTAGCCAATTTTATATATCCGAATAATATCTATATCCAGCGCTCAATGCCATTGTTACTAGCATTTATGCTTATTTCATACGCTGTTGAGAGATTTAGAGAGAAAAAATGGTTACCTTTTTCAGCTTACGCATTGGTTAGCTTGCTCAACATTTTTCAGGTTAGCCAAGAACTATATCGCCATTTATATATTTATAAATAATAACCAGATTTCCAACAAACAAAGCAACGATAATACACAAAAAACGCAAGATACTGGTGTTTAAATTTTTTGGCGTTATTTATTTCCGCAATGTTAATATTAAACACAACATAAACTTAATTGCCAATTTTGTCGAAACGGCAATTTTAATATTTGCGCGCATACAGTATGATAGGTGACAAAATTAAAGATATGTAGAATTCTATATATAACGGAACTTATGAAGATAGCTCGTCCTAAAAATTTGAAATGTCACTTGCTAGATTAAAATTAGAAGAAACTCAAGAAAGAAAAAACCAACATGAAATATTTTTCACCTAAATTACAAAAATACATTGATGATAACACCACCCCAACTCAAAATATTGGCACGCTTGTAGCGTCTGCAGCATTATTTATCTCCCTTTTACTAGTGATTAATACTGCATTGCATTTTCTTTTTGGTAACGAAAACTTTACAAACTTGCTTGTCTACTTAGTGGAACTGGCACTCTTTGTTATCATAGTAATTGCTCGCGTAAATTATGTGAACAAAATTCAGAACGATATATATACATCTATGAATAACGGAACATTTGACTACGGAAAAATAAAGAATTGGAACAGATTTGCTTATACCTATAACATATCCAGATTAATTGTTAAGTTCAAATTATTAGAGTTATTCGGTAACGATATAATCTCAACCAAATTCACGACAGCAGGTGTTACAGTTGGAATTACACCGATTAAAATGATTACCAGCGAGCAAATACAGGAAAACGTTCTGAATGCATTCTCTGTAAACGCAGAAAATATCCAATTCTCAGAAGATGGCTCTTCATACAGATTTGAAATGTCACTTGCTGGATTGAAACTATTAGAACCCCAAGATATTGTTGAGTACAACTAAGTTAATTAAAAAAGCCTCCGAGGACTAATCAGGGGCTTTTTGCTTACTTATATTCTGGTAGGTTATCCAAATTATCCTTTTTCGTTGAATTACAGTCAGTTCTAATGTATTCCTTAGTAAATTCAATTTTTCATTTAGAAATAGAATCAATAAAATCAAGTTTAACTTTTACGGATTCTATAACATCTGGATCATCACCATGGTGTACTTCACAAATCAAAAAAATCTGCCCATTTTGATTGTGTCAATGTTTTATCTCCTAATAATTCACTGGCTCATGCCATTATTTAAGTCAACAACTCTCCACTATCCTTTCACAGTTATAATATAGCTCTATAGACGATTAACGTAAAGTAAAAAAGCCTCCAAATAGACGGGGGCTTCTGTTCTAAGAAAATATAAGTTTATAATGTCCACATTGTTGCAGACAAGCGAGCAACATCTTCAGCAAAATTAGGCTTCTGTAACTCTGTGAATAGCTTTAATCCTTGTTCAGATAACTTCTGGTTCAATGCAAGTGATCTAAAGTCTTTCGCCAAACCACGAGCAACAACTTGTTCGCTTTGCTTTTCATCTGTTAATTGATGAATAGCTTTATTGATATAAACTTGTTCGTCACTATTCACATCTAGTTTTTGCAATAATTCCAGCAAATTTTCTTTTTTTGACATTTTGAAGTTCCCCTTTAGTGAGAATTCTACTCCTACAAGGCGCTTATTACAAATTGTCGTTATGCTAAAGTATCAAACCGTTACCTTAGGTATCTGTTGTCAACTCAATCCCGTTTTGAAATTAAACTGATGCACTAAAACAGTGCTTCAGGTCTAAGCTCGTGTTTTGTGACTTTAGAACCACAACCCTCCTATATTAAGCTGGGGTAACGTCTCGTTCACCCATCTACTTTCCCAACTATCTGGGAACTATTTTCGCCACAAGTGGAGAATTTGGTTTACTCAAGATTGAGTAAAAGTAGTTTTAGACAGAATTGTCCAAAACTGGACAACCATGTATTTGAATTCACTTACAACGTTTTTAATGAACGGGCGTACCTGTAAGTACGACCGCTACAACCGTACCCGAAAGTATACTTGTTCGCAGTTTGTTACGAATATGTTTTCCGCCAGTTGTGTCGGAACTATGTATATACATTTTTAAATATATATTTCTGTAATATTTACCATATGCTGGTTTTATGTGTTATTTTTGAATTATTTCGCTTGAAATAACATTCACTTTAATGAAATAATAAGCCATAACAAAAGGCGTTGCACTAAGATCTTTAAAACCTTATGCAACGCCTTAAAATGTATTAGTGGAGAAGAAGGGATTCGAACCCTCGCACGCTTTAACACGTCTACACCCTTAGCAAGGGCGCCTCTTCAGCCGCTTGAGTACTTCTCCATAACAATAACTAATATACCAGAATTTAGAACGGATAGCAATACCCAAAATTATTCATAAAGCCTTTATTTAAAGTAAATCAAGCGTCTTATGAGAAAAAAGAGCTACCACGTTACATGCTCTTTATTTATCCCCATTGCCTGCTATTTCTCTTAGAACTACTTTAGTAACATCCCCGCTAATAAACGCTGAAACATGCCCATTTTGCTCTATAAGTAACTCTCCATGATCTCCAACACCACAAATGTCTCCCTCAACATCCGCATTACCTGTTTTTAAAATAACATGTTTATTTTGTAAATATGAATGCTTGCGATAATATGTAAGATGTAGACCACTTTTATAGTCGGAAAAGTCACTTACAATTTCAGAAAAAATAGTTTGTACGAGCAAATTTTTATCAACATCTACTCCTAATGTTCCAACAATATGTTTTAATTCTTGTGGAACAGCAGTTGGCAAAATATTCAAACCAATACCAATAGCTACCTGAGTTACAACATTATTTGTTAGAATGCCTTCTACTAAGATTCCTGCAATCTTGCGATCGTTTAAGTATAGATCATTTACCCATTTAAGATCAACTTGGATACCACTAACTTTGAAAATTGCATGAGCAACCGATACAGCCACCCCCGTAGTTAGTAGACCTGCATCGAATTCATTCTGAATATCAAAAACAAATGTTTGATATATACCCGCTCCTTTAGGTGAGAAAAATGAACGCCCCTTCTTACCGTAACCAGCCGTCTGTTGGTTGCTAACAACGCCAAAAGGCCTAGACACACCCGCATTGAGCATGTCTCGGCCTTTTATCATCGTTGAGTCAACCACATCAATCACTGTAATTTGTTCAGGCATACTTGATTGTGTGATTAAATTCATCGTATAAAATTTGTGCGACAATTCGCACACCCCTTTTATTCTGCTTCTTCTTTATAACTTAACGCAGCAACGTTTAATTCCTTGTCTCCCAATCCCTTAGTGAAACTAGTTTCGTGGGAAACGATAATAACATTACCAGGGAATTTATCAATTGCTTTTCGTAACGCATTTTTAGTTCCTTCATCTAAATGATTTGTAGGTTCATCTAAAATTAAGAAATTGCTTGGCTTCATTTCCATAATAGCCAATTTAACTTTCGTTTGTTCACCACCGGATAACTGTTTTAATGGCTTTTGCGCATTTTCAGCGTTAATACCAGCAGCGGCTAACCGAGTACGTAAAGCTTTCGGCTCCAATTTAGGGAAACGATCTTGCATTTCTTGTAGTGGGGTTTTCTGATCGTTATCCCATTCTAAATCCTGATCAAAGTAATTCACTACTGCTGATGGTGAAAACTCTGCCTCACCACCAAGTGCTGGTATAACACCCAAAACTGATTTGATTAATGTCGATTTACCAGCACCATTGAATCCTTTAAAAACAACTTTTTGTCCAGAAGTCATTGAAAAAGTTACTGGTTCCAACACTGGTGTTACATAACCGACTGACAGTTCATTCACTGTCAATGCATTTGCAGATTGTGAATTAACATAAGGAAAATTAAACTTGGCCTGTAATGCTTCTGAAGGTGGATCAACTCGATCCATTCTTGCCAACATTTTTTCACGAGACTTAGCTTGTTTTGATGTTGAAGCACGAGCTTTGTTTTTAGCAATAAACTTTTGAGCCTTCTCAATTTCACCTTGTTGCTTTTCATATTGACGTAACTGTTGCTCAGCTCGCTCGTCTTTTTGACGCATTGCCTTTTTAAATGAGCCACGGAACTTAGTAATTTTACCAAACGATAGGTCAATTATTGCATTGGTTACCTTATCCAAAAAGTCAAAATCATGCGAAATAATCATCGCTGATCCTTCAAAAGACTGTAGAAAATCTTCAAGCCATTCAATATGGGCCACATCCAAATAGTTTGTTGGTTCATCTAAGATAATAACGTCGTCATTTTCTAACAATAACTTAGCCAGAATAACTTTGGCACGTTGCCCACCAGACATTGATTCTAGTGCCCGAGTACGCCCAATAGCTTCCAATCCCAATCCAGAAATCACGCGTTCGATTTTGGTGTCCACATCATAAAATCCGGCAGCGTCTAGCTCTTCTTGCATACGACCAGCACGTTCTAACAATTTGTCAGATAAACTCTCTGCATATTCATTGTATAGTTCCGTAATACGGTCTTGCTTGTCATACAAATCTTGATAAGCTGTATGCAAAAAATCGACCAGCGTCATTCCTTCAGGAATTTCTGCATACTGGTCTAAGTAACCAACTTTTAACCCTTTTTGCCACTCGATTTTACCAGAAAGAGGAAGTTCCTGACCAGTAATGATTTTGATAAGTGTTGACTTACCAGCACCATTTTGGCCAACAATTCCCATGTGTTCTCCAGCTTGTAGTTCAAAAGCTGCATCTTCATATAAAGTTTTTTCTGCGTAGGCCATTGAAAGACCTGAAATTTCTAATAATGCCATAACTATAAGTCTACCATACTTTAAAGCAACATTGAGTATGTACGAGGTATTTTTTGCGTTTCACCCGATAAAACAGCGTCTCGTGTTTTTTCAATAACTTCTTTGGAATATTTCACTTTATCTTTTTGGTCAGTAATTTCGTAAACAGTAAGAACCGAATAAGCTAGTTGATAGCCTTCTTCCACACTTCCTTGCATCATCATTAATAAGCCCTTTCCAAACTTCAAACGAATTCGCTCACCTGTCCAATCTAGTATAAACTGATCAGCATTACTCAATATTTGTTCCGATAAGGTTAACATTTCAGCTGCACCTTTAAGATCTACAAAGAGCAGTCCATTAAACGCTGTATAAGCAATATCTACTAATCGCTTTTTTTCTGTACGTAATTGTGTATAAAATTTTGCTCGTTTAATAGCCAAACGGCTTAAAATTAACAAATCACTTGGAGACATACCAAAATAAAACAAGGTAAAAATATCTAATTCAATTTGTCCCCACGTTTCGGCTTGTTTTAAAAAATTAACTGCTGGTTTGACGTGCTTTTTCACAATATCAATATCATATATTTGTAAATTGCCTTCTTCGGCAAGTGCGCCCTGTATCATTAAACCAAAATCTCGTATAAAGCGTGCACTGATACCGCCACGACCTTGACGCATATCATTTGTAGCTTTCAAAATCATTGCTTCTAATTGTTTCTTTTCTTGTGGTTTTCCGGATTGAACACCCATTTCACGGAGCAACATATAAATATAATTATTGTTGGTTTCTCCACCAAGAAATAAGAATTCATCATGGCTAACACCCATATCTGATAATAATTTATCTAACCGATCCGCTGAAATACGAGTTTGCCCTTTTTCAAATTTTCCAATCAGTGATCGAGATATGCTAGGCTGTTCTAAATCAACTATTTTTAAACCCTTATCTTCTCGTAAACGTTTAAAAGTCGCACCATAATTCATTTTCATTACCCTCATCATTAAAAAAATAGAATATATTCTCTTTTCATTGTCAAACTGACTTTACCATGTATGCTATATTTATTCAATTTATCATTCAAAAAGGAGTTCTTATATGCGAGTTGCCAAAAATAACATAGCATTTCGAGTAATGATTGCATCACAGTTCGTTAATAACTTAGGAAGCAGTTTTTTCAATATTGTTTTTTTAGTTTACGCTGCAACACTACCAAACAAAACACTTAGTGTTACATTGGTTGCATTTACAGAAATGCTACCAACACTATTCTCCATTATTGTTGGAAATTTTGCTGATAAAACGAAGCATCACCTTCAGTCTTGGAGTATTGCTCGCCTCTCCCAATCAATAATCTTTTTGATTATTACTGTGATATTGATTTTCTTTGACGGTCAATTTTGGAGTTTTTTGATACTGTTATTATTAGTCTTTATTTCTTCGGTAGTCGGATCTTATAGTAATTTACTAATGAAACCAGTTTCTAGATTTATTTTAAGCGATTCTGATTTGCAAGAAGCAATGAGCTTGGAGCAAACTGTCAGTATTGCCGTCAACTTAATTGGTGGTTTTTCCGGAGTCGCTTTACTTGGCATTTTGCATCAAAATTACGCTGGATTTAGTCTTATCAATGCTGGGATGTTTGTTATTGCTTGGTCTATTATGGCGCTTAATCATCGTCAATTTTCGGAAGCCGAACAACATATTGAAGCAGAAACAAAGTCAAAT
This sequence comes from Leuconostoc suionicum, assembly GCF_001891125.1. Taxonomy (NCBI): domain Bacteria; kingdom Bacillati; phylum Bacillota; class Bacilli; order Lactobacillales; family Lactobacillaceae; genus Leuconostoc; species Leuconostoc suionicum. The sequence continues at coordinate 1,866,397 of NZ_CP015247.1, forward strand.
ACCAATACATCAATTTTTTCAGATTTAAAATCAACTTTTATTTATGTTTACAAGGATTATCTATTTTTCCAAATTTTACTGCTCGCTACCGCCATTAATTTTGTCGGCACCTCTTTTAATGGTATTTTTAACCTGACCTTATTACATAGCAAATCATTATTAATTGGCAACTTTGGCACGACCGTAGCTATTTTTGGCGCAATAAGTTCAATTGGTCTATTGACTGGATCTTTGGTTACCAATGATTTTTTTAAGGAACTAACAACAAAACAATTAGTTGGTATCTCTGGTATCGGTATTGTGTTAATTGCTGCTGTACCAATTTTTTATCCAAATGGTGTTTTATGGATGCTAATCATTTTTTTATTTTCATACATTGAAGCTAAAATCAATCCAAAATTAGGAGCAATCTTAATGAAGCGAATCGATCATAATCGCTTGGCTGGAGTGTCCGGTCTGATTAATACATTCGTTATGTCGGCCACGCCACTTGGTCAAATTATTTTTCTCGGCACCGCAAATATCTATTCACCAAATATTTCTTGGTTCTTCATGGGATTTTTAGCATCAATGATTACCATTTATACAATCATAACTCGCCAACAAGATATGGAACTGGTTGAAAAAAACAGAGAATCCGCTATACTATAATTATTATGAAACCACGTAAACTAAACATCAAAACTATTCCAGCTGCTGACATTAACCGTGCTTATCGCTTTTGGCGTGATGTATTTGATTTGCCGCAATCTGGCCACCAAAGTGGTCGTCATCTTGTGATTGATGGCGAAGATATTGTGTTTGTCTTCGGCAAACCAACTGACCGCCTAGAAATGCTCGTTCGTGATCACCAAGCTGATTTGGTAAAACACTTACGTAACAATTTCATCCCAATTATTGGTAAGCCAGAAAACAGATTTGGAAACAAAATTGCCTTATCAATACATGATTCCGAAGGTAATTTAATTGTTTTAGAAGCCAATGCTTAAGTTCAAAATAAAAAAGCGTAAACAGCTATTATAAGTTGTTTACGCTCTTTTACTATTAAAGTGTTGTAAAATCAATAACCTTACGACCAGTAATTGAACCGGCTTTCATTTCATCAATAATATCATTCATGTCTTGGAAAGCAACAGTTTCAACAATTGGCTTAACTTTTCCTTCGGCACCAAATTGGAATGCTTCCTTCAAATCTGCTCGCGTACCAACTAGAGAGCCACGAACCTCGATACCATCAAGAACTGTTTTAGCAATGTTCAAGGCCATGTCACCTTGTGGCAAAGCAACAGCCACAAGTTTACCCATAGGGCGCAATACATTAACAGCTTGTGAGAATGCCGCATCATTAACAGCAGTTACCTGGGCATTGTGAACACCACCAGTTAATTCATTAACCTTAGCTACAACATCTTCTTTTTTACGATTAACTAGAACTTCTGCACCGTTATCTTTTGCCGCTGCTAGCTTGTCATCATTACCATCAATAACAGCAACATGTGCACCGAAAACGCTATGTGCATATTGAACAGCCAAATTACCCAAACCACCGGCGCCGTGAACAGACACCCATTCTCCAGGCTTAGTTTCACCAACCTTCAAGGCCTTGTACATCGTAACACCAGCACAAGTAATTGAAGTGGCTTCAACTGGATCCAATCCATCTGGTACTTTAACTGCATACTTAGCATTGACAACGGCTTGTTGTGACATTGCCCCATCAATTGTGTAACCGGAATTGCGTACTTTACGACAGAAAGTTTCATTACCTGATACACAGTAATCACAAACGCCACAAGCATCATAGAACCAAGCAATTGACACACGGTCACCAACCTTAAGATAAGCATCGGCCCCTTCACCTAATTTTGACACACGGCCAACACCTTCGTGCCCAATGACACGACCAAAGTTACCATTGCGTTCACCAATCTTATTAGGGTCACCGAAATCGCCATTTGCACAGTGCAAATCAGTGTGACAAAGGCCAACATATTCAATATCAACCAACGCGTCCCCGAATGCCAACGCACGTGGTTGCCAATCATCAATTAAATCGACATAACCATCATTTACGTTACGAACAACTGCTGCTTTCATTTTTAACCTCTTTCTTGTATGTGAACTTATTTACAATTAATTTTAACCCTAATTAGTACATTTGTAAAGTATAAGTTGCTATTTAATATATAGCGTTAGTGACTCGATTCACATAAACCAACCTAAAAAAGAGCATTATTAATAAATGCTCTTTTAAAATTTATTAAACTATTAATTACGACCAAGCTTTTTAAATCCAGGAATTGTCAGCATAAAGATCAAGCTAACCATGTACATGAGTGATAGGCTCAACATAACCGTAGCGACATTATAGTTGTCCATAATCCAACCAATTACAACTGATGAAAATGCCCCAATGGCACGTCCTGATCCCATCAATGTGTTAGCAGCTGTGGCTCTTATTTCTGATGGATACAGACGACTGATAACCGCTCCAAATCCACCATACATACCATTAGAGAAAAATCCAACTAAAGCACCCAATATAATTAATGTCCACATGTTATATGCAAATGTAAAGACATAAATCATAAGCGCTGATGCAACTAAGAATATGGCAAAAGCACGTCGAGGACCAATTGTATCTAAAATCGTACCAAAAGTAAGCATACCGACTGCCATACCGATAATAATTGGTATCATACCAAGATTAACGTATCCTGCTGTAATTGTTTCTGTAATACCCAATTGCTTACGCATAATTGTTGGTAACCAGTTCATTAATCCGTAGTATCCAGATGTTTGTATTGTTAACATAACAATCAATACGAAAGACGTGTAGGCACGTTTTGGGCTATTAGCAATTGTCGAAAAGCTAAACTTCTTTTTACCAGCCTTATAATCCGATTGTAACTGTTCAAATTCAGGTGTTTCTTTTAAATGGCGACGAACAATGTATACAACGATTAATGGCAAGAATCCAATCATGAATAATCCACGCCATCCAAATGACGGCATAATTAATGTCGCCAAAATTGCAGCAAGTATAGCACCGACTTGACCGCCAATCGCAGTAATAGAGCTCATACGCCCGACACGGCTGGCTCTAAAACTTTCAGCAATTAATGCCATACTTACACCATACTCGCCACCGGTTCCCATTCCTAGTAAGAAACGAGCAGCATAGATTGTGTGTGTTGTCTAAAAATGCAAGAATCACTGTTGCAAAAGTTACCAACATAATTGTATAAGACAAAACCTTAACACGACCAATACGATCCGCTAAAATACCAAATAAAAGACTTCCTAATAATGCTCCCCAGTTTGACATGGCTGCGATAATACCGCCCTGTGCCCCGGTAATATGTAATTCAGCAATCATGGGTGCCAATGCGAATGATAAGAAAGTGGCATCCATATGATCTAAAGTGAATCCCAAAGTTGTTGAACCAAGAACAACCTTTTGTTCACTGGTCATCTTCCCTATAGATACTGGTTCCTGTTGTGCTACGTTCTCGGACTGACTAACTGTCATATATTATTTTCCTCCAAAATGTCTGCTCACTGGCAAACGTTATTTTGTCCGTTAATTATTAAACCATATATACAGTAATTAATCAATCAAACGTTTAACAATTTTTAAATTATTGTACAAAAAAAGCGCTCACGCGCGCTTTTCGTTATTACTTTTCTGAAATTGAAGCAATACCAGGTAATTCCTTACCTTCAAGATATTCAAGTGAAGCACCACCACCAGTTGAAATGTGTGTCAACTTGTCAGCAACACCCAATTGTTGTACCGCAGCAGTTGAATCACCACCACCAACGATTGTTGTACCACCATTTTCAGTAACTTTAACCAATTCTTCACCAATTGCCAAAGTACCTTTAGCAAAATTAGGCATTTCGAACACACCCATAGGTCCGTTCCAAACAACAGTCTTTGCATCGGCCAAAGTGTCTTGCAATAGTTTAACAGACTTAGGACCGATATCAAGACCCATGTATCCGTCAGGAATGCCAGCTTCTGCATCAACAACTTCAGTCTTTGCATCGTTTGAAAATGCATCAGCAGCAATTGAATCGATTGGCAAAACCAACTTGTCGCCAGCTTCTGCCATCAATTCCTTGGCCAATTCAACTTTATCAGCTTCAAACAATGAATTACCAATCTTGTTACCCTTAGCAGCGTCGAATGTATAGGCCATTCCACCACCAACGATAACCTTATCGGCCTTGTTCAGCAATGACTTTACGATCTCAATTTTATCCGAAACCTTTGCACCACCGATAATAGCAACGAAAGGACGAACTGGGTTAGCAACAGCATCACCCAAGAACTTGATTTCTTTTTCCATCAAGAAGCCAGCAGCTGCTTGTGAAACATTTGAAGCAATACCTACGTTTGAAGCATGAGCACGGTGTGCTGTACCAAAGGCATCGTTGATAAACAAGTCATCACCCAATGATGCCCAATACTTACCTAACTCAGGATTGTTCTTTGATTCGTTCTTGACGACTTCGCCATCAACAACGTCTTCAAAACGTGTGTTTTCAACCATCAAAACTTCACCATCTTGCAAAGCGTTGATTGCTGATTCTAATTCTTCACCACGAGTTTGTGGTACGAATTTAACGTCCTTACCCAACAATTCGCCTAAGCGTGCGGCAACTGGTGCTAATGACAATTCTTTCTTATCGTCTTCAGACTTAATACGTCCCAAATGAGAGAACAAAATTGCGCGACCATTGTTTTCCAAAACATACTTGATTGTTGGCAAAGCTGCCACAATACGGTTATCGTTTCCGATAACGCCTGCCTTGATAGGCACGTTGAAATCAACGCGCATCAATACTTTCTTACCTGAAAGTTCCAAATCTGAAACAGTCAATTTAGCCATGATAGCCTCCAAATTTTTATAGTTACAAGTCTATTATAAAACAAAATTTTGTCTTTGTGTTGTTCGCGTGTGAGAAACTGCACGATTAATTTCGACGGTGAACCTTTTTCATAGGCAATCCCGTCATCCGTAATTTCAAATAATTTTTTCGGTCCACCAAAATCCGTGTTATTGCATGTTGATTATCTTTTAAAATAACGGTTAATTGACTCCAAATATCTCTTTTTTCGTTTGATAATTCGTCAAGAATTGTTAACGTTGTTCGTTTAGGTACGTAGCTCATTTCTCTTTGTAACTGTGTAACATTATAATCATTTCCAGCATATTTACTTAGCGTGTTCATCATATATTTTTCAGCACTAGCATATTTTTGACCAGCAACATAAACAAAATTGCGTTTACCTTCAAAATAATAATCACTGACCACCACTTCAGGATGACCAAAATAAAAATCGGATTCTAATAACTTTCCTTCGCTAAAATATTGTTTTGCAAATAAACGTCCGTCCCGTAAGTAAATATCTTTATAGTCTATTTTGCCATCTGAGTCCTGCCAAACAACTGCTTGAACGATTCGTTTCGAATCACCAAACCAACGTACAGTTGCTAACTGTTGTCCACGGCTAACGATACTTTTAGTCCAGTCTTTGTTAATAACCAATTGCGCCTCGTTGGGCACTGGTAATTCACCCCACCAGATGCCCTTGGTTTCATCAATCTCACTTAAATAACTCTGCGCATATATATCAAACACCCTATGAGGATTTAGACCAAGTTTTTTAATGAGATGCGCTGCATCTTCATGTGGTGTAGCCAACCACAATTCATCACTATTACCGGACCTTACTTGCTCTATTTGCCAAGCAACTCCCTTTAAATTGGTTTCTGTGAGAGAATTGATAATCTCTATCTTCATATTAGCACCTCACATATCTTTTGCCACTGATCAGCGATGTTATTTGTCTGATATTCCTTTGCCTTTTGGTGAGCACCAACAGACAGGTGATCATAATTGTCAAAAATGCGTCGCATCGCATCAGCCAGATTAGAAATGTTAGCATGCTCTTGCGCTTTGTCTCTGTCAAAAGCAGCTAAACACCCATTCACTCCCTCACACACAAGCTCTTGGGCACCATATAAGTTAGCATAGGTGGCTATCGGTAAAGCGTCGCCAATGGCTTCAATATACGTTAATCCGAAACCCTCAGAATAAGAGGCTGACACAAATGCATCATATTTTTGAAAATCATGAATAATGTCTTGGCTCAAACCTCTTAAATGCACGCTGAATTGCAAGTCTAATTCCGCTATTGCTCTTTGTATGTTTTCTTTTTCGTTTCCTGAACCGTAGATGGCTAATGTGACATCCATTCTCTCGTCGCGCAATTTTTTAACAGCTTTTATGATTTGTACTATATTTTTTTCTGGATGTAAGCGTGAGGCGGTGACAAAATGAGCAGTCCCGCCGTGCCAGCGACGTGGATTCTCTAATTTAGCTACCCCACCAACCGGCACTGCATAAATTTTATCGACGCCTCGCATATTCATTTGAGTAAGTTGTTTTTTTATCATCTCAGCTTGCAATTCTGTAGCTGTTACGACTAAATCCATATCATCCAGGTGATCAAACATATATTGATAATAATTGTTCCATAAAGGGTGCCCTCCTTGATAGGTTACTAGGTGTTCAGCATGAATCATATCCACAATTTTCAAGGGTAATCCAATGCGCTTTAATCGTACTAATGATTCTTCACATGCTGTCCCACGATCTAAAAAATAAATGTTTTTTTGAAAAATATGTTGCATTTCTATAAAAAAGAAATCAATTAATGCTTCTTTTGTTGAAAAAACATAGTTTTTACCACGAAAATTATGTAAATGAATATTTGTAGCAATTTTTCCACGCGAACCACTGTCTCGATAATGCCACATTATTTCATGGGTACCATTTTTTAAAATAACACGATCGTCATCAATCAAAAATATTTTTTTTGCTTCAGAATAACTTTTAGTACGAAAAATGGTTTCAGTATATTGCCCTGTCGTTTGGTGCACGATGGTGCGCTGAGTGTTTGTTAAATCCCACAAAGAGTTAGTGGAATATTCATTAATTTCTGTTAAACCTGTCTCGGCGTATCGATTTGGATCATCACTTAACAAAAAATCATATAATCCGATAACTTCATTTTCTGGTAAGGACCACAATTGCATATGATGGTGTAATTGTGGCAATAAGTCAGTGAAGATAAACTTAAATTCAATCTTTTTTTCACGAAAACAGTGCGCACGATAAAACTGTGCGTGTTCAACGCCACTATTACTTTCACCAATTGCCTTATTCACAAAAAAGTTCATAATTATCGCCTCACATTTTATCTGTTATGGATAATTATATACAAAAAAAGGAACTCTCCCAAGTTCCTTTTCATATTAGTTGCCCCTGCTGGATTCGAACCAGCGCATGTCGGTACCAAAAACCGATGCCTTACCACTTGGCGAAGGGGCAATAGCTAATTTATTTTGCCGTTAGCTTTTATCGGCAATGGGAGCGGTAGGATTCGAACCTACGAACCCGAAGGAACGGAGTTACAGTCCGTCGCGTTTAGCCAGACTTCGCTACACTCCCATATCTCAAACAACTATATTATAATACCAGAAAATCAAGTCGTTGACAATACCTTTTCATAATTTTTTTAAACATTCTTCTTCATAGAATCACGAAGCAACCCAAAAATCGTCCACAGAGCTACAACAACAATTAACTTGTTTAATAAATCGACATCCATACTAGTAAAGAACTTAGCCGCAACAATCACACCTAGAACACCACCTATAGCCACACCAGCGAACCCTCGCCATGATACCCGATCCATTTTGATTACATTTAAGGCTGTAGTAGGCATAATCAATGCTGCATCTAACATCATTACAGGGAAAGCGACGGCGGGATTAACACCCATTAAAGAGAAGAATATTAGTTCTGGCGCATAATTACCCAAACCCATAGTCATCAGCACGCCAATGCCAAAGTTGAAAACGATCCCCAAAATCAACCACCAGCCATGTAACCCATGCACACCCATTGAATTATTACTTCCTGGGGTAGTAATCATACGCACTATCATGATAATAACAGCAATTAATAATGCTATAGCCATCACGCGTTGTACCGTAGGTGCGTGCCATTTTTTTGTGACATGAGTCCCGACATAAGCCCCAATCACTGCAGCTGTTGTCATAGGTAATAAAGTTGTCAATTCAACTTTAACAGCCGTAATAAAAAATAAAGCTTGAAACATTACTGGTATCGCATGAACCGCATTCAAGGTTCCCGGTAATTTGCGATCATCATCTATATAATTTGTCATCCGGAATGCTGCGGTTGTTGTTGCAAATGAACCAATACCCAGTGTGTCTCCAAAATCTGTTATAAATCCAATCAACATACCTAAACCAAATCGCTTAAAAATGGGTTGTCTATGGAGCAGGTACGATCTGACAACAACTATAATCATTGCTATCATCACAACAACAAGTAATATTTGTATACTATACAGTATGAAATTTTCAGGCAACATAGTTCTCTCACTTCAAAATTAATCTTTTTCATTGTATCAAAAAAAGCGCCTATTTTGCGCTTTTTAACTGTAACACATATTTAAAAATAAATTCACCAAATTTGTACACGTTCTTGGGGGTCAAGCCACATGTTATCTCCTTGCTTCACGTTAAATGTCGAAAAGAAGTCATCAAAATTTTTCACTTGTATATTGACCCGTAATTTGGCAGGACCGTGAGGATCTGATGCAGCTAATAACTTCATATATTCTGGGCGTGCTTTCATTCGCCAAATGGCAGCCCAATTTTCAAAAAATTCAGTTGCAGAAAAGTCTTCATCACGTTTAGCTGCTTCTAATGCAGCTGCTAAACCACCTAAATCTGCTACGTTTTCGGAAACAGTTAGGTGACCATTAACTTTTGCGCCGTATGAGTCTAAACCATCAAATTGTTGAACAATTTGATCCGTCCTTACTTTGAATGCCTCATAGTCCTTTTCTGTCCACCAATTATTCAGGCTACCAAACTCATCAAATGAAGCACCATTGGTATCAAATGCATGAGAAATTTCATGAGCAATCACTGCGCCAATGCCACCATAATTGGCCGACGATGATTGTGCCAAGCTATAAAATGGTTCTTGCAAAATAGCCGCCGGAAAAACAATCTGATTTTGCTGTGGATCATAATACGCGTTAACCAAATGAGCCGGCATGTGCCATTCGCTACGGTCTACCGGTTGATGCCACTTACTCCAAGCATAAGCAATTTCTATCTTTCGAAATTTCAAAGCTGTTTCAAACAACGTTGCATCGCTAGAAACTACTTTTTTCTTCAATCGTTCTGGTAACTTTTCTGGATAACCGATGTGTGGCACAATGGTATTTAACTTAGTAACTGCCTTCTTGCGCGTTTCTGTGTTTAACCATTGTACCGATTGCAAGCGATTCTTGTAGACATCAATCATTGAGGCAACTTTTTCTTCAACATCAGCTTTGGCTTCAGGAGAAAATTTCTTTGATGCATAATATAAACCAATTGCTTGGTTAAACGGACGTGATGCAAGATAAAAGGCTGATTTTTCTTGACTCATCGCTTCAGGCAGACCACTTAAAGCACGTTGATAAACACTTCCCAAGATACGAATTTCGTCCGATAGATAAGCTGTAAATTGGTTCACCAATGTCACAAGCAGATATGCTTTTAATAATGGCCATGCTTCTTCTGAATAGAATTGATCAGCCGCTTGCCAAAAACGTTCTTCTGGAACCACAACCATATCTGGTATCTGACCAACCAATTCATTTAAAATATCGTTTAAGGGTAACGCTGGTGCTAATTGAACAAGCTTTTCCCACTCATATGGGTGGTAAAGCTTTGCATACTCGTGCCCCTCTTCTTGACTCAATACCACGGTCGCAACCCGTGCATCAAATGCAAGATATTTGTCAATCAAATCATTAACTTCACTTTCTGAAAAACCAAATTTTGGCAACAAAGCCTCTTGTTCTTCACGAAACTTAGCAAGCAACACTTTTGCCTGTGGATGATCTTTAGTGTAGTATGTTGTGTCTGGCAAAAGAATATCCAGACCACCCGCCCACAAAACATTGGTACGTGCGTCCTTGAAATCAGGTTCCACACCAAACGGAAACGCATTTGGTAACCCAGCTTTTTCTAAATCAGCGATGTGTGAAGCAAAGTCAGCAAAAGACGAGAAGGATTGGTATTGCTTCAAAAATGGTCGTATTGGAGACGAACCAAGCTCGTTGCGTGTTGTGAAATCAGATGCCAATCGATGATATTTAACAAAATTATTCAAAATAGCGTCATCGGGTAAGTCTTGCCCTTTTTGCCAGTCAGATGTCGTTTGCAGTAACCACCGCTCAATATCATCAGCTAAATCACTAAACCCACCAGTGCGAGGTTTATCAGATGGAATCACTGCCGTTTTTTCCCATTCTCCATTTACTGCCTCATAAAAATCATCTTGGATTCGAACCATTAAATCACTCCTTCTCATTTAGTACACTCAATTTGTTAACAAACATTATATACTAGTTTCATTAAAATATAAAAATCGAACAATATTACATGTTCGATTTTTATATTACTTCTGTTGTACTTTATAAGTTGCAGCCTCTTCTTCAGTTGCCAAAACAAAGTGCCCAGGATTAACTTCTAACATTGTACGTTCTTTGCCGTCTGTTTCAACACTAGGATCATAATCAATATGTTGGCGATTATTTTCAACTTCCGGATCGGGCACCGGAATAGCTGACAATAGACTTTTCGTATATGGATGCAAGGGGTGATTATATACGGCGTCTGCCGTTCCAATCTCAAGCAATTTTCCCCAATGCATGACACCAATACGATCTGAAATATATTTTACCATCGACAAATCGTGAGCAATGAACAAGTAAGTTAATGAATGTTTCTTTTGTAATTCTTTCATCAAATTAACAACTTGTGCCTGAATCGAAACATCCAACGCAGATATCGGTTCATCAGCAATAATGAACTTAGGGTCAACCGCAAGTGCGCGCGCAATTCCAATACGCTGACGTTGTCCACCGGAGAATTCATGTGGATAACGAGAGGCATGATCTTTGTTTAAGCCAACTAGGTCCAACAACTCTTGAACTTTAGCATTACGCTCTTCTTTGGACTTCGCTAAATGGTTCACGTCGATACCTTCAGCAATAATGTCGCGCACTTTCATACGTCCATTCAAACTAGCTTGAGGATCTTGGAAAATCATTTGTGAGTCTTTACGAAATTCAGAAAGATGCTTTCCTTTTAACTTAGTGACATCTTCCCCATCAAATGTAATTGTACCAGCCGTTGGTTCATATAATTTTAAAATTGTACGACCAATTGTTGTTTTACCAGATCCAGATTCACCAACAAGGCCAAACACTTCACCTTCATAAATATCAAAACTCACATGGTCAATAGCACGAACTTCATTTGATTTACCTTTGTTAAAATACAACTGTAAATCTTTCAACTCAACCAATTTTTTTGGTGCTTCTTCGGTCATGATTAAGCCTCCTGCCCTTGTAATTCTTGCCAATGGGCCCAACGATTCAAAATTTGTCTTGGTGGGGTAACCTTAGGCGCACGTTCATCCAACAACCAAGTGGCCGCATAGTGTGTCTCACTAACTTTGAAGAATGGTGGCTCTTCGCGGCTATCAATTGCTAATGCATATTGATTACGTGCCGCAAAGGCATCCCCAACAGGAGGTTCCAACAAATCAGGCGGTGTTCCTGGAATGGCCTGTAACGAGCCTTCTTCAGTGTCTGTTGTTGGCATTGAATTCAACAATCCCCATGTATATGGATGTTGTGGATTGAAGAAAATTTCATCAACAGTGCCATACTCCACAATTTTACCAGCATACATAACAGCCACTCGATTGGCCATGCCAGCAACAACACCTAAATCATGCGTGATGAAAATAATAGATGAGTTTGATTCCTTCTGTAGCTCTTTCATCAAGTTCAATATTTGCGCTTGAATAGTTACATCTAAGGCAGTTGTTGGTTCATCTGCAATCAATATTTCAGGATCAGCTGCCAAAGCAATTGCAATAACCGCACGTTGTCTCATTCCACCTGACCATTGGTGTGGATAGTCATTGATGTGTTCTTCGGCATCAGGAATACCAACGCCTTTCATCAATTCTAGCGCACGAGCCAAGGCCTCTTTTTCTTTCATTCCACGATGCTTAACCAACGGTTCAGCAATTTGATGACCAATTTTCATTGTTGGATCCAAACTCGTCATTGGATCCTGAAAAATCATAGCAATTTCATTACCACGGACGTGTTGCCACTCTTCTTCTTTCAACTCTAATAAGTTTTTGTCCTTAAATATCAATCGACTGTTGTCAGGGATGACAGCATTCTTAGCGTTTAGTCCCATTAAAGTTTTTGTTGTTACTGATTTTCCTGATCCAGACTCACCAACAATCGCTAATGTTTCACCTTCGTTTAAATCAAATGAAACATCACGAATCGCCTGCACGGTACCAGCATAAGTATTGAAGTTGACGTGTAAATTTTCAACTTTTAAAATTGGATTACTCATTATACATGTACCTCTTAATCTTCACTCGCACGTGGGTCGAAAGCATCACGAAGTCCGTCACCCAATAGAATGAACGCCAACGAAATTAACACCAACATACCGGAAGGAATCAAAACTTGATAAGGATAGAATTGCAACATACTTTGTGCATCAGAAATCAATGATCCTAACGATGCTGTTGGTGGCTTAACACCCAAGTTAATCGCTGACAAGACAGCTTCAAACATGATTGCACTTGGCACAGTCATCATAATCTGGACAATAATTGTTCCAGCCATGTTTGGTATTAAATGCTTAATAGCAATTTTAGTTGAACTTTCACCGAGCGACTTTGCAGCCAATACATAATCACGTTCTTTTAATGACAAAGTCATGTTACGCACTTGGCGAGCCATGCTTAACCATCCGGTAATAGCAATAGCAATAATAATAGAAGTTACACCATTACCAAGTAACAATCCAAACATAGTAACCACTATCAGGTTAGGCACTGATGACAAAATTTCAATGATACGTTGCATAACGACATCAATCCACCCGCCTTTCCATCCGGAAACAACACCATAGGTCACACCAATAAAAAGATCAATGACTGTAGCAGAAATTGCTACCAAAAGCGAGATGCGAATACCCACAATAACACGTTTTCCAAGCGAACGGCCAATGTTATCTGTACCAAATAAAAAGTTCTTTTTTACATTATTGTCAGTGTATGAATCTGTTGATTCAGTTGCGCCTGGTGCTTTAATCTTTCCGTTCCAGCCTGGAATTGGTAAACCAGACTTGGGTGGTAAGTTTTTATACTTACCAACATTATCTGCATCAAATGAATTCGCATCATTTTGTGTTACAAAGAAATTTGAAGCAATAGCAAATCCTAGGATAAATACCAAAAACCACATTGATATTACCGCTAGTTTATTTAATTTTAAACGACGCCAAGCATCTTGCCAAAATGACAGTGCTGGTTTAGAAATACGCTCGTTGGCATTAGAGTTTTGCGCGCCAACAATGACAAAATCTTCAGTATTTGCAGCCATCATGAGCCTCCTTATTGCAAACGAACACGTGGATCAACGATAGCTGTCAAAATATCCGTAATCAAAATCATCACCATCAACATTAGGGCATAAACAATTGTGGTCCCCATGATAACTGGAAAGTCTTTTGTAGGAATAGATGAAACAAACTGTTGTCCAATACCTGGAATTGAGAAAATATTTTCAATCAAAGTGGAACCCGTCAGCAAGCCAGCTGCAGTCGGACCAATCAGTGTCAAAACAGGTATCATTGAATTACGATAAGCATGTTTATTGACAATTTCTTTTTCACTTAGACCTTTAGCACGCGCCAATTGTACGTAATCCGAACTCAAAGCTTCAATCATTTCTGACCGAACAAAGCGAGTGACTACAGCCGCAGGACCAACGGCTAAGGCGATGGTTGGTAGTACTGTTTCTGAGAAAGAATCACCCCAACCAGAAACTGGGAACAATGGCCATTTGAATCCAAAAAGATATAATAAAATAATTCCTAAAATAAAACTTGGAACCGAAATACCTAGTGTTGATACTACACCTAACGCACCATCAATTTTATTATTTTTGTTTCGAGCTGAAGCTGCACCCATAAACAGACCAGCTACCACACCAACAACCAATGCTTCAGCACCTAACTGGGCTGAGATAGGTAACCGCTGTCCGATTAACATGCTAACACTTTGATTTTGATACTGGAACGAAGTTCCAAAATCACCACGAAAGGCATTTACCAAATAATTCAAGTACTGTTGCCATAAAGGCAAATCTAAACCATATGCTTTGTTCAATTGGGCAATCATTTGCGGCGTTAATTTAGGATTATTGAACGGTGTTCCTGGCATAATTTGCATCAAGAAAAACGTAGCAGTAATCACCAAGAATAACGTGAAAATCAGAAGCGCCAATCGCTTTAAAATGTATTTCACCATAGTCTTGTCTTCCTAATAAATAAGAATTGACATACGTCAATTCTCATTTTTAATTAAATGTAGTTTAATTCTATCATAAACCTCTTACTTACGGTAGGCATATTTCAGGTCCATATTTAATCCTGTAGTGTTGATAATAACACCTTTAACATTTGAACGAGCTAATGAATATCCTGAACGGAAGTAAAGTGGATTAAAGTTGGCTTCCTTATACAATGCTGCTTCAGCTGCCTTATAATCTGAATCGCGTGCAGAGTCATTCAAAGCATCTGTGGTTTCAGCTTTTTCAACTGCTGCAGTATATGCAGAGTTCTTGAATTGTCCATCATTGTATGAAGCCCCATCCTTAAACAAGTCATAGAATGTTGAACCTTCTGGATAATCACCACCCCAGAGTGAAACAATCGCATCAAAGTTTTGTGTTTGAGCATCTTGCAAACGTTGCTTGAATGGTACAAACTTTTCTTCGACCTTCAAACCAGGCAATGCTTTTTGTAATGAGCCTTGCAGGTAATCTAATGTGGTCTTCGCAGTTGCACTATCTGCATCAGACGTAATTGTCAAAGTCATGCTTGTTTCACCGACTTCTTTCAACCCTTCTGCAAATAACTTAGCAGCTTCTTTAGTGTCATACTTGTAACCGGGAGCAACGTACTTTGCTAAGTCTTCGCCAGAGGCAGTCTTAGCTAACCCTTCAGGTGCCAAACCAGTAGCAGGAGTTGATACACCAGAAGTAACTTGGTCAACCAATTCTTTACGGTTTGTTGCTAAGTTCAAAGCTTGACGAATCTTTGTGTTAGACAAATACTTATTTTTACCAGTTTGGTTGTATTCGATATAAGCTGTTGTTGCTTCTGGAACCTTTACAGTATCCTTGTTGCTCTTGTTAGCAGCATACAATTCTGGTGTTGATATTGATGCACGGTCTAACTTGCCTTGCTTGTACAATTGCACAGCAGTTTCAGCTTTTTTAACAACAGAATAGTCAATTTCCTTTGTCTTAACGCTCTTGGCATCCCAGTAGTTATCGTTCTTAACAAGCTTAAAGCTGTTATTAGTGCCGTTCCAACCTTCAAACTTATAAGGACCAGAATACAATTGCTTTGCAGATGTCGTACCATACTTCTTACCTTGCTTTTCAACAAAGCTCTGCTTCTGAGGCATAAAGTTTGCAAATGTGAGCAAATACTTAAATTGTGGCATTGGGCGTTCTAACTTAAATGTAATTACATTCCCCTTAGACGTCACACCCAAAGTACTAACTTTGGCTTTTCCAGCAACAATGTCGTCTGCATTCTTAACACCTGATGTCAAATATGCATATTGTGAAGCAGTCTTCGGGTTAACAATGCGTTGCCATGAATAAACGAAATCCTTAGCAGTTAGCTTAGATCCATCTGACCACTTCAAGCCACTGCGCAATGTAGCAGTATAAGTCAATCCATCTTTCGATACTTTGACTGACTTAGCTAATTCTGGAACAGCCTTACCCTTGGCATTAACACGGAGCAAGTTAGATCCGGTGTTACCAATAATTGTTCCTGAGTAAGTATCCGTATTTTTTGAAATATCTAAAGTTTGAATTTCTGTCGGAAAAGAAAACTTGAGTGTATCACTTGATGATCCGTTCGAACCACCCCAGAGACCGGCAGCACGCGTTCCAGCGCCAGCTACAACCACAACGGCTGCACCGATCGCCCATTTTTTCCATGTATCCATGAAGATATATCCTCCCGATATACTTAATATGTTGATGTTTTTTAGTTTACCATGTTAATTTCTCATTTGCAACTCATTTATATTAGATTTTAATATTTTGTTGCATTTCGCCAGAATGTCAGGAATACTAACAAAATCATACTATTAATAAGTTTTTTTGTGCTAAATGCACCTCATTTGCCACAATTTTTTTAATCATTGCAACAGCAAAGCTACAGTATGCTTAGAATAAAAATAAAAAAAGCATCGTTTTCTTACTTCACAAAAGAAATATATTAAGCGCTTCACATTTCGTATGAAACCCATTCCTTTAGAAGAAAACAATGCTTTTATTAAAAATTATAAGTTGTACTTAGGCTAAGCGACGATCAAACCACTTGGCAATTAGCGATAGGCCATAATTCAACAAGAAGTATACTAACGTAATTGCAATCAGAACCGGGATGATATAAGTAGAGTTTTGTGCATAAATAATCTGACCACGATAAGTCATTTCGGCCAAGACAATACCCATAGCAAGACTTGTATCCTTAACCAATGATATCAACTGTGAAATGATTGGTGGAATCATCTTCTTATATGCTTGTGGCAGAACAATGTAGATCATTGTCTGGATATTTGTTAGTCCATTAGCACGTGCACCTTCAAACTGTCCTTCATCAATTGATTCTAGTCCGCCACGCACGATTTCAGCGAGCATTGAAGATTCAAAAGTGCTCATCGCAACAACAGTTGCCCAAAAGATAGGTAAATGAATGCCTATCTTTGGTAAAGCAAAATAAACGAAGAAAATAATTAATAGCAACGGTAAATTACGAATAATATTATTAATTGTACCGACAAACTTAGAAAAATATGGGATACGTTCAAATTGAACAATTCCAATAATTGATCCAGCAATAAAACTTAAAATAACCGAGATAATTGATACACCAACTGTAATGCCTAATCCACCCAACAAATATTGGACGTTTTGCGGTGTAAAGGCGTCAAAAATTCCTAATGTAACCATATTGTCCTCCTTATGCTGCGTGCTTTAGTTTACGTTCGAGATTCTGCATGTAGTAGCTCAACGGCAATGTAATTACCAAATAGAAAAGTGCCACAATAATATAGGTGCTAAAAGTGTCAAACGTAGTAGCTGCAATCATATTTCCTTGATACATCAAATCCAATCCACCGACAAAGGCTAGGATTGATGAGTTTTTAACCAAATTAATGAATTGGTTTCCAAGTGATGGTAGTGCTATTTTAAAGGCTTGGGGCAGTACAATGTACCGCATACTTTGATTAAACGATAATCCATTAGCGCGCGCCCCTTCCATTTGTCCATTATCAACGGAAAGGATACCGGCACGAACAGTTTCGGCAATAAAAGCTGATGTATATAATGATAATGCAATGGTTCCAGCAGCAAACCCGTTCATTGGAATAACCTTAGCAACTACTAGGAAGAAGAAGAAGGTGATAATCAATAATGGAATGTTACGAAATACTTGCACATATACATTACCAATTTTTTGCGCCCATTTTTGTGGCAAAATTTGTAAAATAGCAAAGAACGTGCCCAAAATCATAGAAATGATTAGCGCAATAATACTTGATAGTAAAGTATATCCAAATCCTTGCAAGAACGTTGGGAAATTATTTTGTAATAACGTCATTATTTCGCCTCCAATTCATGCCAATCAAGTCCTGGTACATCGCTGAACCACTTCTTGATTAAGTTATTATAAGTACCATTTTTCTTAATGGTTGCAAGCGCTTTGTTCGTCTCCCTAACCATTGGGCCTTGATTATTATCAAAAGCAATAGCAATACCATAAGGTCCGTGGGTAAAAGTACCACCCACAATTTGATAATCTGGGTTTTCTGTAGCAAACCCATACAAAATCGCATTATCAGTTGACATTGCCTGCCCCTGACCGGCCTTGAGGGCCTGCATACCTGTGGCGTAATCTTGAACAGCTAGCAACTTGGCCTTTGGTGCAAATTTCTTTGTCTCTTCGGCAGCCGTAGTACCAACAACAACGATAATTTTATACTTTGAATCATTCATATCTTTAATTGACTTGATTCCTGAGTCTTTTTTAACCAGAATTGATTGTCCGGCATCAAAATATTGATTCGTAAAGTCAATAATTTTTTCACGTTCAGGTGTGATTGTCATTGTTGATACCGTGCCATCAATATTAGTATTCTTCAATAATTGTATTTTTGAAGACGAAGACACTGGTACGAACTCCGCAGACATTGGAACACCAGTTTGCTTTGATATCTGAACTGTTAACGCTTTAGCAATATCGACGTCGAACCCTTTAGAAACACCAGTCTTTGTATCCATTAAACCGAATAATTTGGTGTCAGATTTCACTCCCCAAATAATCCGCCCTAATTTTTCAACACGTTGTAATGTGTCTTGATGCTCTTCATTTTTCTTAGCAGCAGTAGTTGCCCACAATAAACCGAGGACAATAACAGCAGCTAAAACGATTGTGGCAATGATACCAAACTGTCTTTTTTTAGCTTTTTCCATAGTAACAGAGCGTTAATGGCTTTTATTTTCAAATATTTCATATCACAAGATACTGAAACTTCCAAAAACGCGTTTCCTCCAAATCTAAATTTTATTTGTGATCAACTTGGCTCAAGAACTGTTGAGCACGTGGTTCTCTAGGATTATTAAAGAATTCTTCGGTTGTACTATCTTCAAGAATTTCACCGTCGGCCATAAAGATAACACGATCAGCCACGGCCTTAGCGAAACTCATTTCATGGGTAACAACAAGCATTGTCATAGATGAGTCCTTAGCAATATCACGCATAACGTCCAACACATCCCCAACCATTTCAGGATCCAAAGCTGATGTTGGTTCATCGAACAACAAGGCTTTAGGTTGCATCGCTAATGAACGAGCAATAGCTGCACGTTGCTTTTGACCACCTGATAGTTCAGACGGCATATTAGCTGCCTTATCTGCCAAACCAACTTTATCTAATAAAGCCATTGCTACTTTCTTATTTTCGTCTTCATTACGCTTCAAAACTAGACGTGGTGCGAGCATCACGTTTTCCAAAGTTGACTTATTATTGTACAAATTAAAATGTTGAAAAACCATGCCAATGTTTTTACGGATACGATTGATATCGGTTTTAGGATCATGTAAATCAAATCCATTGACTAGAAGCTTACCTTCTTGTATTTCTTCTAGTCCATTAATTGTACGAATCAAAGTTGACTTTCCAGACCCTGAAGGACCAATAAGGACAACAGTCTCACCTTCATCAATTTTTAAATTAATGTTCTTCAAAGCATGAAACTTCCCATAATATTTCTCGACGTTTTTAAATTCAATCATTGACATGACTTAATTCTCCTTTTTCTGAGCGTGTACACCGCAGTGCACACGGTAGCAAAAACTAGCCTAACATAAAATCTAAAACTAGTCTCTTCTAATTACCATTTTACGCATACTTAGTTCGTTTAGTCAAAGTTGTATGTGAAGTTTTATAACAAGAAGTTATAGCCATTCACTGTGATATTTGACCTATACCGCTATCCCACTTTGTGCGCCTTGCAATCGATAAAGGTCATAATACCTTCCATGTGCTGCAAGCAGTTCATCATGGGTTCCACGTTCAACGACCTCTCCTTGATCCAGCACCAAAATTAAATTAGCATCTTTAATAGTAGAGAGTCTGTGGGCAATTGCATTTGTGGTTCGATCTTGACGCATTTTAACCAGTGAGTTCTGAATTTTTGCTTCTGTTTCCGTGTCCACGTTCGCAGTGGCTTCATCCAATATTAATATTTTAGGATTAGCTACAATTGTGCGTGCGAAACTGATCAGTTGTTTCTCACCAGCAGAAAAACTGCTTCCTCCTTCTTGTACTTTAGCTTGATACTTGCCGTCTAACTTTTCTATAAAATCATCGGCACCCACAAATTCAGCTGCTAATTTAATTTGTTCATCCGTAAGACTGTCATTGTACATACGAATGTTAAACGCAATATCGCCGTAGAACATGAATGGATCCTGTAACACTAGTCCCATTTTGCTGCGTAATTTATCCATCGCAATATCACGGATATCCTGACCATCAATCAAAATTTCACCTGATTGAAAGTCATAAAAACGCATTAATGTATTAATGGTAGAACTTTTTCCAGAACCAGTATGCCCTACCAAGGCAACCGTATCACCTGGGTTAGCAGTAAATGTTAAATCTTTTAGGATTGGATGACGACCATCATAGCTAAAATTAACATGCTTAAATTCAATTTTCCCATCAGTGATATCTCCCTTAGCATTCGGGTTTTGCGCCGGAGCATAAGTATCGTTACCGAGGATACCAAGGATACGATATCCTGATACTAAACCTTCTTGGAAAGGACTGAACAAATTCATAATACTTTCCAAGGGGCCAAAAATATTGTTTAAATAGGTAGTGAATGCATAAATAGCGCCTGCTGAGACAACTGTTTGTATGGAAAGTTCACCAAAATACCATAAAACTAAAACCGTCGCACCACCTAACAACATGTCAATCATAGGTTCTAATAACAACGCATCAGCCTTAATCATTTTAAAACGAGCATTAAAGTACTCGCCATTAATCTTGCCGAATTCTTTTTTAAAGCGATCCTCTTGATAAAACTCTTGAATGATATCAATTCCGGTGACACTTTCAGCAATTTTAGCATTCAGTGCCGACAAACGTTCGCGCATATGGCGAAATAGTCGTGATGAAAAGCGTTGATAAATGATAATACTGACCACGATGAATGGTACAACAACCATCATAAGGAGGGTTGCGCGCACATCAATTGTCCACATGCCAATATAGGCACCAATCATACTCATCACAGCAAAAGTAAGCTGCATAAAGAATCGCCAAAAATCTGTCAACGATGCCGTATCATTATTAACTCGTGTTACTAGTGAACCCGCAGGCATTTCATCGAAAAATTTCATGCCTAATGTGTGCAGCTTTTGAAATACGCGTAAGCGCATATCTTCTAAAGCATATTCACCAGCCACAGTGAAATAGTAGACATTCAAAGCATCTGTCACAGCTTGCAACACGCGAATGACCGCAACCAAAATAGCAAAGCTAATCGTAATTTTTAGCGGAACACTACTTGTTTGATGCAAATAAGTCGTCATATAGTAAGCAATAACTCGTGGTGCAGCAGCTTGTAGTAGTGCAAAAGCTGCGCCAATTACAAGTGCCACGATAAACATTGACCGAAACGGTTTTGCCATTTTAATTAACGTCCAAATAACATGCAGTTGTTCTCTAACTGGTATATTTTTTGCCCAAACAGAATTATTTTTCTCTGTCATCATCATCCCCCTCTCCCTCTAAGTTTTGTTGGAGCGTTGTTGCTAGTTGTTGTTGCTCATACATTTGGGCATACCATCCATGTTGAGCAATCAGTTCTTCATGACGACCACGTTCAGCAATTTCACCGTGGTCAAAGACTACAATTTCATTAGCATTCATCACGGAACTAATTCTGTGAGCAACAATAATCGTTGTTTTTTCTTGCCGAGTAGTTTTTAAAGTATGCAATATTTGTTTTTCTGTCCGCGCATCTACGGCCGACAAAGCATCATCTAAAATTAAAATTTCTGGATCAATAATTAAGGCACGAGCTATAGCCAATCGCTGCTTCTGACCGCCCGATAAACTTACGCCATGTTCACCAACTTGTGTGTCGTATCCCTCAGGAAAGTTCTGGATATCTTCATGTAAGGCCGCCATTTTAGCAGCTTTTTCTACTTCTTCTTGCGATTTATTAATATCAGCAAAGCGGATGTTATCTCTCACTGTTGTCGAAAACAAAAAGTTTTCCTGCGCAACATAGCCAATCACTCTATGATATGCACTTAACTTATAGTCTTTAATGTTCTTACCAGCAAAACTAATTTGACCAGTATAACCATCAAACTGGCGCAGCAGCAGCTTGATTAAGGTTGTTTTACCAGAACCAACACGCCCAACTATACCGACAGTTTCACCAGCACGAATATTCAATGAAATATCTTTCAAAACTTCCGATTGATCATCTGGATACTTAAACTGATTAATCTGAATAGCAACATCACCATGAGATATGCTATCGTAGCCCTGCTCATCTTCAATAATTGATGATTTTTCAGATAGAATTTCTTGGACACGCATATATGAAGCATTACCACGTTCCAATACGTTGAACAATTGCCCCAAACCAAACATTGGCCATACAAGTAACCCTAAATAAGTTGAAAATGAGACAAGCTGCCCGATTGAAATTGAATCATTCACTACCAACGACCCACCATAAGTAATCATCACAACATAACTAATTGTCATCACCAGCGTAGCCATTGGTCCAAACAAGGAGTCAATGGCGGCTACCTTTTTATTGATTTGAATCGTTTTTTGTATTTCCTCATCAAAAGCATCAACGTCTTGTTTTTCTTGCCCCAATGTTTTAATAGCTTTAATTCCAGCTATCGATTCTTGAGACTTGTTTGATAATCGTGAAAAAGCTTCTTGAGATGATGTAAATGCACGTCGCATTTTAGGTGATAAATACCAAACTCCGGCCGCCAATAGTGGTAAAGGTAAAACACCAATCAACGTCAAACGCCAATCAACCACAAGGATCATTGAAATAACTGTGAAAATAATAATAACAATCGAATCAACTAGCATCAATACACCACCAGATGCCACTCTCTGCACTGCTGACAAATCGTTCGTCGCATGTGCCATTAAATCCCCCGTACGTCGACGCTGATAAAATGTAGTATCCATTTTCAAATAGTGATCAAACAATTGCTGCCGTAATGTTTTTTCTAATAGCGCCGAACCTTGGAAAATATGTGTAATCCACGTATAACGAAATATGTACATCAACACAGAAAAAAGCAAAATACTACCAGCATAGAAAAATAGCTGATGCATCGTCATTTGTCGGGACACTATCACATCAGTGAAACGACCGATTAACGCCGGGGACACCATTTGTGATATTTCTGTCAGAAACAAAAAAGTGAGCCCCAACATATATAGTCGTTTGTGCTCCTTAAAGAACCACATTAATTTTCCAAAAATAGTCATAAGATTCTCCCAGACAGTATAAATCTCCACAATTCATTAAAGCTATCTAAATAATATACCATATTTAAAAAGATTTTTTATATTTTATTCATATAAAATTAATTAAAACTACTATCGTACTGCTAACAAACCACACAGCACCATATATAATGTGCTGTTTTGGATTTAGGTTCATCACACCAGCAAACTCTCGCAAAAACGCTATGCCACGGTACGGAAACTGCGTGTAACCTCCTCGACCTTGCGCATTAATTCCTTGTTTTTTTGCGAGTAAAACACCACGAAAAACATGATACTCGCTTGTATAAAATGTGAATGAACTGTTAGTTAATTCAGCACTATTCCTCAAATTTTCATATGTATTTTTAGAACGGTCTTCTAATATTGTCTTCTCATAGGGAACATTTAGTCTTTTTACAGCAAAGTTTCTCATTGCTTCTGCCTCAGAAATTAATTCATCTTTCCCTTGACCACCCGAAAAAATGATTGTTGGATACTCTGACATTTTGATTGCATCTTTAACAGCTGCCTGAATACGATTACCAACAATGCGACCAACGTATTGTCCATCAACTAACCCACCGCCTAAGACAACAATCGGACCATCGATTGGTCGTTTAACCACCAATCCATACAACATACTACTGATACTAAACTGTAAAAATTGCCATAGAACGTATATTGACAACCAGGGGATAACAACAAGAATAGGGTTTAAAGATATTGAAAACCCATCATTCAGAAGCCAAATGCCAATATCAGCAATAGCATACACAAGCAACACTAGCGGGAAAACTAACTGATTTAGGCTGTGTTGCCATTTACGCCAACTTTGAAAACTGTGATAGGCTAGTGTAATCACCAAAAATAGACCCGCAATATTACCCCACTTAACGAACATCTTAGCTTCATTAATTATATGAACAACGGATATACTTGGAAACTGAATCACCTGCAGACCAATGAATAAAAAAATCACAATGATTAACACATAAAATCCTAGTCGTAAACTTGCTAGGTTGATCCTGATTTGATGCCAAAGTAGCCAAGAAAAAATACTTATGGCTAAAGTTAAAATTGTTAGAATTGCTATCATAAAGCTATTGTAACACGTTACTTTTACACACAGTTGTGCCATCGCTTTTGGAGATATAAAAAGAGCGCTGAACGCTCTTAAAACAATTTATGCTGTGATAAACTTATTTGCTGCGCCTTCTGGGACTCTAACTAAGTCTAAGTCAACAAGACGTTCTGCAATTTGCACTGTATTCCAAGCAGCACCCTTAAGCAAGTTATCTGAGACAACCCACATATGGAAACTATCATCATTTTCCAAATCGGGACGCACACGGCCGACGAATGTTTCGCGTTTTCCTTCGGCATTAATTGGTTGTGGGTACAACTGTTCCTTTGGATTGTCTTCCAAAACAACACCTGGAGCCTCACTCAGAATCGCTTGAAGATCAGCGGCTGTTGCTCCCGAGCCGGCATCCGTTTCAAAATAAACGGTCTCGCCATGACCAATAGGAACAGGTACACGGACCGCAGTTGCTGTCACTTTGACTGCTTTAGAATTTTTATCACCGAACATAATTTTTTTAGTCTCATGAATCATCTTCCATTCTTCATGAGTGTAACCGTCTTCTTCGAAAACATCTATTTGTGGCAGCAAATTATAAGCTAGGGGATAATGATGTTTAGCACTTTTAACCGGCAAAATCTCAGCATGCATTTCTTTACCCGCATTGTGGGCATCGGTTTCTGAAACTAGCTCTTGCCATGCAGATTGTCCCGCACCAGAAGCAGCTTGATAGGTTGAAACGATAACACGTGTCAAACCATATTTGGCTTTAATGGGCGCTAGAGCAACAACCATTTGAATCGTTGAACAGTTAGGGTTGGCAATAATTCCTTGGTGTTGTTTCAAATCTGCTTCATTAACTTCAGGAACAATTAACGGGACATCATCATTCATTCGCCATTGGCTTGAATTATCAACAACCACAGCGCCTCGTTTCACAGCTTCGGGTGCAAATCGAGCTGAAACTGAACCACCACCGCTAGCCAAAACTAAGTCAACCCCATCAAAACTTTCTGGAGTTGCTTCCTCAACAACCACGTCTGTACCCTTAAATTGCAGTGTCTTACCTGCTGAACGTGAGGAAGCAAGCAATTTTATATTCTTCACAGGAATCGTTGATTGCTCTAATTGTTCAATAAGTCGTGTGCCCACAGCACCTGTTGCGCCAAGGATGGCAACACTATATTCTCTAGTCATTATCTTCTCCTAATCTACTAAAATACGATGTATTCTATCTTGTAGTCCTGTTGTAATTTCCCACGGTGCCAAACCTGCAAACTGTGCAACGTCCTCTATCGTGTTCTCTAAGTCTCCATCTTGACCAATAAAGGTTACCGTTGTACCTTCTGGGTATTCACGAGGCAAACGTATCATTAACTGATCCATTGCTACTTGCCCTACAATAGGGGCGTATTGACCGTCAATAATAACCCTGAACCCCATTAATTTGCGTAGCCAACCATCCCCATAACCGATAGGAACAGTGCCTATCCACTCGTTTTGAGTTGTCGTGTATTTATGTGAATAACTAATGCCTTCACCAGCAGGTAAGCGTTTAACAAAATTCACCTCACTACGAAGGGCCATGACGGGTTTCAGGTTGCGTCCATCCGCTAGTTCACCACGAGAGGGCTCAATTCCATAAACCACCGTTCCTACGCGGACAACCTCATGGGGAACTTCTTCTGCGTGATACATTGCAGCCCCCGAATTAGCAACATGATAGTACTTCGGTTTTGGCAAGTCATCCGTCAATTGATGCCAACGTGTTAATTGCTTTTGGAAGTACCGGGTATCTGATGAATCAGATTCGGCAAAGTGCGTCGATAGTCCAACATATTCAAACTTATCAGCATGATCCAAAACAAACTGTATCGCTTTCGCTAAAGTGTCACGATCTCTAAACCCGATTCTGCCCATGCCAGTATCGATACCTAGTGTAATAGGTAATCGTTGTTCACCAGTTAACTGCTGTTCTGCTTTCTCTAGCCAGTCCAATGAAACAACAGTTGCCATAATATGCTGGACAGCCATTAGTTCAACATACTTTACCTGTGAAATACCTAAAATTAAAATTGGTGCAGTGATGCGCTCGTGTCGTAGTGCAATAGCTTCATCAAGAACAGCTACGCCTAAGCCATAAATACCTCCTGCCACAGCAGCTTGAGCCATAGGAATCAAACCAAATCCATAGGCATTTGACTTAACGGTCAAAAAAACTTTGTCTGCACCCGATACATTTTTAACGGTCATTATATTATGTTCAACAGCGCTCTTTGAAACTTCAAGACGTGTTGGACGTGTTATTGCCTCTACCATATGTTAGCCCATTCACAGATATCTATGAATGCATACCTCCTCTATTAAAAAATCCACAGCGCACAAGTAGCAGCCATGGATCCCAATTAATTGCAATCTATAACATAGCACCCCGCTTACGCGACAGTCCAACGATTTTTCACCGATTGGCCCAGCTACTTGGTGTCACAGCACCAACGCTTCGGCTACATCCCCTTTAACCTGTTTCATTGTGCCTGTAAGCACTCCGCAAGCGACTAATGTCAGCAGCAACCTCTATGATTCTTAAATTGTTATTATTGTATTCTAATTTTTTTTATTTGTCAAATTCAATATTTTTACGCTTGTTTGATTGATAAGACTGCTAAATCACCGTATAATAAGTTTAATAACTTATGAAATGATGGGAACTATGACGCGACTTGTTACAGCTTCAGAAATGCAGCAAATAGATAATTACACGATTGAGACTATTGGTATGCCACAGGATGTATTAATTGAACGGGCCGCAATGGCAGTACTTGATGTCATCGGTGCTGGTAGATTCGATTTAAGTCATGTCTTGGTACTAGCTGGTCTTGGTAATAATGGTGCTGACGGCGTAGCAATCGCTCGTCTCTTGTACGCTCAAGGCGTAAATGTCTCATTACAATTTGTCGGAAACGTTAGCCGTGCGAAAGACAGTGTGAAACGGCAACTGGCAATCATCGAAAAGCATGGCTTAGTTCGTTCTGAAAAAAGCGACTTTAATGAGGCAACATTAATTATTGATGCGATATTTGGGGTTGGATTGAACAACGTTCTACCTGAAGGCTTACAAAAAATGATTAAAGCGGCCAACCACATTGATAAACCTGTTATTGCTGTTGATGTTCCCACTGGTATTGATGCAACAACGGGAGAGGTACGTGGCGCTGCTCTGAAAGCTCATACTACAGTCACTTTTGGCTTCACAAAGGTTGGCTTAACGCAACAAAATGGTTGTTATCTTTCTGGAAATGTTATTTTAAAAGATGTCGGAATGCTTGTTCCAGATGATTTTGAATTCAGTTTACAAGAGGCGCTACCGGTTGCATAAAATATAGTACTTCACAATATAAAAACAGTTTATTAATGCCTGGTTAGCATTAATAAACTGTTTTTTAGTCAATATGTGTGACTTCACGCCAATCAACAATTTCTTCGCCTTCTTTGGCAAACAATAATAAATCAGCAATTGATGTACGTTTTAACCGTTTCTTAAAATCTTTTTCTGCTTCATAGACAATAGATAGAACTTCTTTTGTTCCTTCAGCAACAGCAGTTTTGGCAGGAAATACGCGATCTGCCAATTGGGTAGAATGAATAAAGCTATCTTCTCCTTCAATCGCCTCATAAACATCCAATAGCGTAATATCATTGGTTTTACGAGCCAACTTAAAACCACCTTCCTTACTAGCAATCGCTTTTACTAAATTTGCAACAACTAATTTACGCATTGTTTTTTTTAAGTATGATTCAGAGACTTCTAAATGCTCACTTAAAACATGACTTTTAACAGGTAAGCCATCTTTTTGTAAAGCTAACATAACCAAGACGACCAAACTTTGTTCAACTGCACTAGACATTTTCATTTATTTTTCCAACTTCATTTCTTTATGTACGCAGTCTGCCGACTGCTTTTAAATTAATGCTTAAAAGTTAACTGATTATGGTTTAATTTCATTTGGTACACAAACCATGTTAGTACCATTGATATCACCCCTAATGATAACAATACAGTTAAGTCTGATGCAACACTACCACCTATAGAAATTGTTTCGCGGAAGGCATGGACAGAGTAACTCATTGGCATCCATGGATGAATCGCCTCAAAAAAGCTGTTTGACAACTCGATCGGATAAGATCCCGCACTAGCACTCAGTTGTAATACCATCAAAACCAGCATAATTCCTGACCCTAGTTTACCAATTAGCACATTAAACAAGACAACAAACTGGTTGAACCCAAAGGATGCTGCTAAGGCTACAACAAATGTCATCGCTGGCCGCTGCGCCTCCATGCCATCCACTAAGAAGAGTAAACCAGTCATAATCAGTGCTTGTCCAATAAAGACCGGCGCATTAATTAACTGCTTGTTAGCCCACCATGTGAAACCATTTTTTGGCTTTTTAGAAACCGTCATGAAATCAAATATGGTCGTAAATGTGATCATACCAACAAATAGACCAACAGACATCATATATGGCGCCATTCCAGTTCCGTTGTTAGGAACCTTTGATAAATTAGATGATTTTTGCTTGACTGGCTGTGATAATGCTACCACATTTGATTTCTTATTGTGTATAGCTGACAATTTCACAGCACCATCAGCTAATTTATTCGCTAAAGTGGTTGCGCCAGTGCCTGCCTGCTGTAAAGCCGCACTAGCTTGATTTTCACCAGTAAGTAACTGTGTCGTACCATCATTTAATTGCGAAACACTACTATTAAGCGTATCGTTTTTGGCAGCTAACTGTCCAAGCCCTGTGGTTAATTGTGATGACCCTTGCGCTAGCTGTTGGGCGCCCGGTACTGCTTGGTTAGCTATTCCTTGGCTGACAGTAGTTAAACTATCATTTAGTGTTTTAATGGCTGTTTGCGCACCTTGAGTAGCAACAGATCCTTGTTGACCGAGCTTCTGTAATTCTGGAATTTCTGCCTGCAATGCTTGTAATTGTGGCAGCATAGCCTTTAATGTGGTCAATTGACTCTGAATTGTAGTGGCTGCTGTAGCACTTGATTGCACATTTTCACCTAAATCACTTAATGCCGCTTGATATTTAGCAGCAACCGTAGGATTTTCTTGTAAAAATTTTTGGAAATCAGCATCTTGAGCTAATGCCTTAAAAGCAGCTGCATCCTTCCCAGCACCAGTTAATCCAGCTGACAGCTTTTCGGACGCTTCGTTAAGCTTTGTCGAATCAACAGTTACCGTTGGTGACTCAACCTTACTTAGTTTTTGTAAGCCCTGTGTGAGTTGCGTCAATCCTGTATCAAGCTGTTTTAAATCAGCCGCGTTGGCACTTTGCTTTGTATTAATCTCGTCAGAAACCTTTTGGAGCTGTGTGGCAAGTTGTTGAGCACCTGAAGTTAGCTGTTGGGCACCAGTATTAGCAGACGACACGCCATTTGTATACTGTGACAAGCCCGTTGCCAACTGTGAAGTACCGGTTTGGAGCTGTGTTGTGCCATCTTGCAATTTTTTAGTACCATCTTGCAATTGTGATAACCCACTCCCAAGTTGTGTGGCACCTTTAGACCCTGATTGAAAACCTTTTGTCGAAGAAGCTGTTGCATTTAAAATTGTTTTATTATAAACGCTTTGCAGTGATTTTGAAACATTTGCCTGTACTTTATCAGCAGCCGAAGCCGTTAATTTTTCAGCAATGAATCCTTGCCCAGTATTATGCGCAACTTTAATCTCGGGCTTGACTGGCTTAGCATTCAACAACGTACCTGAATTCTTCGTAAAGGTCTTAGGTATCGTGATAGTCATGTAATACTTTCCAGATGTAAGTCCCTTTTTAGCTTTCTTAGCCGAAGTCTCAGTTAATTTTAATTGCTTGCTGTCGAGCAATTTTTTCGTTAAATCATCGCCTATATTCTGTGATTTCCCATTAATCTCTGCGGTCTTGTCTTGATTAACAATCGCAACTGGAAGATGATCCACTCTACCATAAGTATCCCAAAGTGACGACAAAAAAATGACTGCGTATAAACTCGGAATGAGTGTAATACCAACCAATAATAATGGTAACCCCCTAATTTTTCGAACACGGGTCCATTCTGAATTCTCAAAAAACTTCCTCATATTTCGCACTCTTTCGTGTATATTTTTTATCTATGGATATATTATAGACACGGAAATATGAAAATGCAACAATAGTTTTCATCTTTTTACATGTTATTTATGATATGGTGACCCTTGTTGAATCATAAAGGCACGATAAATTTGTTCAATTAGCACAAGACGCATTAATTGATGTGGCAAAGTCAGCAAACCAAAGCTCATCTTTAAGTTCGCCCTTTGCTTGATTTCCTTAGATAATCCAAGAGAACCACCAATAATAAAAGTAATGTCCGAATAACCATTAACCGCAACGGCTTCAAGTTTTTGAGAAAACTCTTCGGAAGGAAACTGTTTCCCTTCTATTGCTAGCACAATAACATAATCACGCGAACCAATTTTCGCCTGAATTCGCTCCCCTTCTTTGGCCATAATTTGATTATTCTGTGCTTCACTAGCATTTTCCGGCGTCTTTTCATCAATCAACTCAACTACTTGAAATTTACAAAAGCGAGATAATCGTTTTGTATACTCCGCAATGCCCTCCTTTAAATACTTTTCCTTTAGTTTCCCGACCGTGATTAATTTAATATTCATTTCAAACCTACTCTTTACAATTTCTTAATATTTTTGGCTGGTTACCTATACTCATTATATCCGATGTTATCCACACGAACAAAAAAGATATTTTTTTCCAAAAAAGCTTTTATACCAACCCTTTTCACTGTTCGCTTTTTAAGTTATCCACTGTTTTTTTTAATTTCAAAAAAAATGTGGATAACTTTATAAACGTTATTTTACTTTCATTTAGACAAATTATAGCTATTTTCTCGCAAGTTATCCACAGTTTTCCACAAAGTTGTACACAATTGTGGATAAGCACACGCGTTCGACTGATATTTAAAGTAAAATTCCTTTACATTGTTCGGAAAATATATTCTAAATATGTTTACATAAATATTCTTTCTTTAATCACTCTAATACACGAACATTACTGTTGAGCGTCTAAAAACTACCTTTTTATCACTAAATATTGTCTAAAATTACCAATATTTATTATTTCTTATAAAAATAAAGCACTTATCCACTAATTTAAACGTCTTTTCCACATTTACTGATATTTAGTCCACAAATTGTTAACATTTTCAACTTGTTTTCAACATTTACAGAAAATACATATTCTTTAACAAAAGTCAAACAAGGGTAAAGAAAAAGCTAACATTTTTGTTAGCTTGCTAATTTCTGTGTTAATTTAACCTTGACTGTCTTCTTAGTATCCTGATGATAATAAGTCAATGTTATTGTGTCCCCAAGCGAATTCTTGTACAGTTCTTCTCGCAGATCAGCCTGTGAACTTACCTTTTTACCATTAATGCCAACGATAACATCGTACTTTTTCAATCCAGCTTTATCCGCTGGGCCATTGTTAGTCAAACTCATTACTACAACACCACCAGTAACACTATCTGGAATTTTCAAAGTTGATTTTTGCTCAGAAGCTGTTACTTCCGACAAATTAATCAAGCTAATACCGATTGCTGGTCGTGTGACCTTACCATTTTTGACTAATTTGTTAACAATGTCAACGACTTGATCAGAAGGAATTGCAAAACCCATCCCCTCAACGCTCGTTCCCGAAGAAGATGTTGATAACTTCATTGAGTTAATACCAATAACTTGTCCTGCAAAATTAATTAATGGTCCCCCTGAGTTACCAGGGTTAATGGCAGCATCCGTCTGAATAACCGTGGATCCACCATAATTCTGCCCATTTTCAGATGTCGTCTCAACTAACCTTTTTTTGGCAGAAATGATACCTTGCGTCACTGACGAAGCATACTCAGATCCCAGCGGCGAACCAATTGCCAAGACGTTTTCACCAACAGTTATTTTACTTGAATCGCCAAATTGTGCAGTTGTCGTAACGTCTGTGCCGTCGATCTTCAGAACAGCTAAGTCAGTCATCGCATCTTTGCCGACTAGTGTTGCGGTCACTTTCTTCCCACTGTGCAGCATAACTTGAATTTTAGCCGCTCCAGTGATGACGTGATTATTCGTTACAATAAATGCCGACCCATCTGTTTTTTTATAGATCACGCCAGAACCTTCTGACGATTCTTGATAACTACCTTGACTAGATTTAGTAAAGTTTAATACAGATACAACTGCATCTGATACCTTATTATAAGCTGATGTAGCGGTTGCATTCTTGGCAATCGTTTTTGTACTTGTTGCTGTCGTACTTACTTTTTGATTTTGATTTTGTAACAATTGTACACCTTGTTGCCCATACAAAATTGCTCCTCCACCAACAACACCAGCAATGACGCCAGTTAACAACGTTTTTGTTAATGCTGATTGTACCATTAGTCACCTCTCGACTATATTTGTTTTATTTTATCAATTTGAAGTTAAGCAAAAATTAAATTATTCTGATAAGTTATCACCCGTAAAAGCATTAATTTTCAAAAGGCCTGTGTTGCCATTTGCGTGTGTTACAACAAATACCCACACCGGTAAATAAATGTCATAGCCATTAACCTTTACAGATGTATCATATGATAAAACACCTTTTGATAATTTGTCACCACTATTTAGCTCATTGAATTTATAAAGAGCGACAATTGCGGCTTCCTCTGTAATTGTTGCACGCTCATCACGCAATACTGTAATCTTAGTTATTTTGGTTTGTGTAAAATCAGTTACCTTATGGTCTTTATCTTTGTTAAAAATCATCAGCCCTTGTTTGGCGATGACCGGCAAATTATCAATATACTGAGAATAGGTTACACGGTTCTTCACATTAACTTTGGAAAGAATAGGATTATATCGATATCCTGCATTACGTGCTATCTTTGACGCCTCAACGTCATCCGTCGCAGCTTTTTTACCACTACTAGTATTTCCTCTACCCAGTTGCGATGTTTTATTGAAGGTCACATAGAGTGTCTGATTATTAATATTTGCATTGAAGTTTGATAACTTATCAATCGTTGACATCAAGCTATTTGATCGTTTACCAGCTAAATAACTAGCATAAGTAACCGAAGTACTAAAGTTGGCTACTTTTATTTTTTGATTTTTAATCTCACTAATGATATTCGCATTTGCATCGGTCACTTTAATACTTGGTCTCTGATTGCTGCGCCACCAAAAAAAGAGAAACACGTCCAAAAAGATGAATAACATCATCATTAATATTTTTAGTCGTCTAAACTGCATAAAAACGTATTCCTCCTTTCATAGTTTTCAGCGCCCTGAAACATACACATATTTGAAACTATTCTCGATTAGCTAGAAACGTATTGACGCTCATCCAACCCGTTGGCGTTTCAATCATCCATGTGGGATTCATGTTGACCGAAACGTTATTTTCTTTATTAGCCAGCCATTCATATCCTGGTGCAATAGAATAGTACTCACTACTTTTGACTCCAGCTTTTTGTAACTTAGCCAAAACATCTGCTGCTTTTGGCAAAGTAACATCTTTTTGCGTATTAGGAACCGGCACACCTAACTCATTTAACGAATAGGTGCTTGTTAGGTTACCATATTTATCTAACGTCATGTGGATAGCACCTGTCTTTGATTGGTAATAAACTGGTAGCCCTTCAACAAACGTTCGATAAGTGATATCCTTCCCATTATCACGGCTCTGGTAAAAGCGTGTATCAGAGAGATCTAATTGTAACAAATTAATTTGCGAAAAACCGACATTCAACCGATTGTAATAGCTACGTTGTAATGTACCAGTCGTTCGATTATCTGTAAATGTCACTGTTTCTAAATCTGGATCGTAAATAATTTGTTGATTACTGTATTTATTAGTATAAATTTTTTTATTATTCTCAGTGGTCTGGGTTAACTGATTTGTAGTACCCAAGAGTGCTGATACATAAGTCGTTGGATCACGATGATTCACTAAATAAGAGTACACAGGCAATTTAAACTCTTCCGGATAGTTCAGCATTACATGTCCGTTGACCACTTTAAAGTTTACCGTTAACGCTTTGGGCAACCGACTGGCGACCTTCCATGCCTTAGTTGTATCAATTTTGCTAATAGTAACTGTTGTAATTGTTTTAGCCTGCGTATTAACAAAATATGCTTTTTTAGAATGACTAAGTGGCACAACAACATAGTCAAAGTTAAAACTTTTATGCGTTGATACACGCTGAGAATAATAAGAATTAAAATATTCAATTGGCACAACGTCTGGATAGTGATACAAGGCTGTTTGCGTTTTATGCAGTAACTGACTAATTTGCTTATTAGTTGCTTTCCTTTGCGTAGGATTCGTCATTCTAGAATTCACTAAATATTGATGAATACTTTTATATTGCGCATTCGTGGTATGCATAATCATATGCTGTTTGCCACTTTTGTCATTCACAATATAGTTCGTAGGTCTAAACAATTCGGAAGCTTGTTGCGATTGTTGATCAGTTTGTGTAGGGGCCTCTTGACTACCCGCCGAAATAAATATTAATGCGGTTAGCACAATAGAAACAATGATAGCAACCATCAATAAAATGCTAATCACAACGCTTTGGACTAATCGGTTATTCTGCATCCCAATCGTCCTCCGGTTCTTCGTCAACATAAGCTAACGAAATATAGAAGGTAGAGCCCTTATTTTCAACCGAATCAACCCAAATACGACCATTAAACTTTTCAACCACTTCCTTAGAAATAGCTAATCCTAGCCCTGTTCCACCCTGTGCACGGGACCTTGATTTATCAACCCGGAAGAAACGATTAAATATATTATCCAAGTCTTTTCTTGGAATGCCTAGCCCTTGATCAGAGATACTTAAAATCGCACGCGTTTTTGTCTTAATCAGTCGAGCTGTTATAGTGCCACCGTCTGGTGAGTATTTCACCGCATTGTTCATGATATTATCTAATACCTGAGTAAACTTATCCGGATCAACTTCAACCCAAACATCTTCCTTGGTGAATTCACGCAAAATATTATAGCTTTTAGTGATTGTATTTTCGTTTTTAGCGTCACTTTCCAAAATCATATCAAAACGATTCAAAACAAAGTTAAACAAACTGTTTAAATTAATAACTTCTAGCTTGACCTCCATTGTGCCTTGATCTAGACGCGATAACTCCAACAAATCATTAATCATTCGAATCATACGCTGCGTTTCATCTTGAACGACACCCAAAAAGTTTTGGGCCATTTCTGGGTCATCAATAGCGCCCTCTGCCAAAGCATCTACATAAGATCGAACTGCAGTCAAAGGTGTCCTTAATTCGTGCGAAACATTGGAAACAAACATACGTCGTTCAGAATCTATACGCTGTTGCTCGGTAATATCATGTAGAACCACAACTAATCCAGAAATAAAACCAGATTGGCGTTTAATCAAAGAAACATAGGTCTGGACTAACAGTTCTTTACTATCATCTGATAAGTCTACTCTAAAATCATTTAGATTTTCCAATATATCACGTAATGTACGTTTGCCCTCTAAGCGTAAGAGGATAACAACATTTTGTCCAAGGGCTTCTTCCCGGTTAACTCCTACAAAATCTGCTGCAGCCTGATTAATAATGGTGACTTCACCACGGCGATTGGCTGCTAAAACACCATCCGCCATATGCGTCAAAACCGAATCCAAACGATTACGCTCCGCGTTGACTGTTTCTGTTGACTCTTCAATACGCGTAGACAAATCATTAACCGATAATGCCAATTGGCTCAATTCATCAGAACCATAAATATGATTCACCATCGAGTAATCACCTTCAGCAATTTTAGTCGTCTGTTCACTGATTTGTTCAATTGGTCTTGTTAAAGTTCTTGCTAAAAATAGGGCCAGCGCCACACTGGCAACTAGCGCAATCAAGCCAGCAATAATAAAGAGTCTCATGACACTGTTAATATTCTTATATACTGGTAATAAACTGGCTTTTACAACAATAACACCGGAAACGTCTTTTAATCTCCCAGTAGTCACCCCTAAAGGTGTCGTCATGATTTCTTTACGCTCGCCTTTTTCATTGATCGTTCGAGTGGCAACATACGACTGGTCACCAGCAAGCGCCTTTTGTGCATTAATGTCGGTCGTTTTTTGGCTAATCGTTTGCTGACCTGATACAGAAGTCGTTCCTCGAATTGTTCCAGTTTTATCAATAACTTGTACTTCTTCAATGTTGGTATTATTTAATCCAGACAAAACGTCTTGGATTTCATGATTTCCTTCATCAGAATTACTATTGCGTAAAGCAGTGTTAATTGGATCAGTAACATATTTAGGTAAGGTGATCTGTTGTTGGAATGTCCTTAAGTTCTGACGTTCCATTTGGCGTACGAAAAAAGCACCCAAAAGTTCGAGTGCGATAATCATTAACAGCACAAAAACAAGTGTGATGCGAAAACGAATAGATTGGAAAAATTTAGTAATTGACGTCATTTTTATTATGCTCAATGGCGAGCATTCTTCCCCTCATTATGTACGCGTAAACTTAAATTTCATTCATTTATTCTTCTGATGGGCGTAAATAATATCCGACGCCACGACGTGTTGCTAGCCAATTAGGATGGCTAGGATTGTCTTCAATTTTCTCACGTAATCGTCGAACCGTAACATCTACTGTACGTACGTCACCAAAATAGTCATAGCCCCAAACTTGCTGTAACAAGTGTTCACGTGTCATCACCTGTCCAATATGTTGTGCTAAATAATATAATAATTCAAATTCACGATGCGTTAACTCAATATCAGCACCATCCTTTGAAACCATATAGGCTTGGGGATGGATTACTAAATCACCTAAGTGAATATCTTCAGTGCTATTAAAAGTCTCTTCAGAAGTTTGCGAAACAGACTTTCGACTTCGCAAATTAGCCTTAACTCGTGCAACCAATTCACGATTAGAAAATGGTTTAGTGACATAATCATCGGCACCCATTTCCAAACCAAGAACCTTATCAATTTCACTATCCTTAGCAGTCACCATGATGACAGGCACATCTGACTTAGAACGGATTTGACGCAAAACCTCGATACCATCAACTTCTGGTAACATTTGATCTAGTAAAACTAAATCAGGGTTTTCATCATTATACATATCAAGTGCTTCTTGACCGTCCGCAGCAGTGACTACATCGTAGCCTTCTTTGGTTAGATTGAATTTAATAATATCAGAAATCGGTTTTTCATCGTCCACAACTAATACTTTACTCATGGCTGAACTCCTATCGTATATGTGTAGTTTCTTTTCATTATAACATTTTGGGTAAACGAAAAGAACAAGTAATAACTTGTTCTCATAAAAATACAATAATATTTGATTAGCGGGTACGGCGAGAAAAACGATTTTTAAACAATGAACTGATTGCTTCGTTTTTGCTAATGCGACGAATCGCCTCACCAATTAGCTCACTTACAGAAACAATTTCCAATTTTTCAAATTTCTTTTCTTCAGGCAAATTAATTGAGTCAGTTAAAATAACCTTAGTGAATACCGAGTTCTGTAAACGCTCAACAGCAGGACCAGAGAAAACAGCATGTGACGCAACCACATATACTTCTTTAGCACCATGTTGCATAACTAGTTCCGCTCCTTGCGTAATGGTGCCCGCAGTATCAATCATATCATCAATCATGATGGCTATTTTACCTTGAACATCACCAACGATGCTACCAACTTCAGCAACATTAGGTTTTGGCCGACGCTTATCAATTACTGCAACAGGTGACTCCAATTCCAGCATGTTATTAAGATTGCGTGCGCGTGTCATTCCACCATGATCTGGTGACACAACAACAGAGTTTTTCTTATCAGCAATGCCAGATTCAATCAAATAATCCGCCAACAACGGCGCACCTTGCAAGTGATCCATTGGAATGTCAAAGAAACCTTGAATTTGTGCTGCGTGAAGATCTAATGCTAACACGCGTGTAGCTCCGGCTCTTTCCAACATATTAGCAACTAATTTGGCTGTGATCGGTTCACGCGAACGAGCCTTGCGATCCTGACGTGCATAACCATAGTAAGGAAGGACAACGTTAATTTGATTTGCACTCGCACGACGCAGTGCATCAATCATAATCAACAATTCCATTAAATTATCATTCACAGGTGCTGAAGTCGATTGAATAACAAAAACATTATCGCCACGAATACTTTCCTCAATGTTAATTTGCACTTCGCCATCAGCAAAGCGTTTAACGGAAATACGGCTCAACGGAACACCAACCGAATCGGCGATTTTTTGCGCAAGTGGTTCGTTTGAGCTGAGTGAAAAAAGTTTCAATTTAGGTTCTGGCATGTCTAACTCCGAGTTTTTATAGGTAGCTATTATAGTATTACTGTATTCATTTTACCAAAAAAAACATTTAAATACAGGTCTTATTACAAGTTTTAAATAAGATATTATGCTATGGCATTTGATAATGCTGTCAAAGCTGCATCATAATTCGGTTCATCAGAAATTTCTGGCACAATTTGCGAATAAAGTACCACCCCTGCCGCATCGATAATGTAAATCGAGCGTGTGTCAAAACCAGTATCTGGTACGTATAACTTAGTTGCATATCCAAATGATTCTTGCTCATCTGAAAGCATACGCATGTTGTGTACCCCCTCAGCTGCGCACCAATCACGTTGTTCTGCTACTGTATTTGTGGAGATAGTCACAAAATTAACATCTGTATATTGATCCACAGCTTGGTTAAATCGACGTGTCTGTAATGAACAAATATCTGTATTTAAATCCGGAACGACAGAAAACAACGTCACTTTTCCTAATAGATCGGCCGTCTTAACTTTTTCATTGTTTTGATCCACTAATTTGAAATGAGGCACCTCATCACCAACTTTAAGGGGATCGCCTTCCAATGCAACTTTATTACCATTTAACAGAACGTTCATCTTTTTTGCCTCCTTGGCTTATATATCGAAATATTTTATTTTAAATTAAGTAATCT
Source organism: Leuconostoc suionicum (assembly GCF_001891125.1). Taxonomy (NCBI): domain Bacteria; kingdom Bacillati; phylum Bacillota; class Bacilli; order Lactobacillales; family Lactobacillaceae; genus Leuconostoc; species Leuconostoc suionicum. The sequence continues at coordinate 1,905,890 of NZ_CP015247.1, forward strand.
ACATAGATCATAACAGTAGCTGTGTCAAAACTAACATACAACTGTCTTTTAAAGAACATATCTTTCTAGGGCCCGCGCTACACCAGAATCATTGTTTGTTGCTGTCTCGATGTCAGCTATCGTTTTAATTTTTTCAATTGCATTACCCATGGCAACACCTAATCCGGCGCGCTCAATCATTGAATAATCATTTTCTTGATCACCAATTGCCATTGTGTTTTTAATATCAACATTTAATGCTTTTGCTAAGGCTTCAAGTGCATTGCCTTTCGAAGCATCTTTGTTGATAAACTCTAGGTTATTAGCAGTTGACCGAATCACTGACATTTTGTCAGAAATACTTGTTGGCACATTCGCTTGTACGTTATCCAAGTCGTCAGATTCAGCGTTGGCAATACCCTTAATAATTTCAACATCCTCTAGTTCATTGTCATTATCAACAATATGTAACGGCAAATTTACAAGAGAATTTTCAAAACTAGCCCAACGATGAATTAAACGATTGGTCGTATAAGCCGCGAACTGATCTTCAGCTTGAATATACGTCTTTTGCTCACGCATAAAGGCATTCAGTTCTTTATACTCTGCCAAATCTAGTGCGGCATGAAACAAAATTTGAGAGCCATCGGCAGTTTGCATTAAGCCACCATTATGCGTGATGACATACTGTTCGCTCCCTACAATGCCTAGCTCATCTAATATATTGCGAACACCAGGAAGTGGTCGACCGGTTGTAATAACAACTTTGACATCTTGTGCAAGTGCCTGTTGAACTGCAGATTTTACATCTAACGGAATTTGACGCTCATCGTTAATCAGTGTGCCATCAATATCGATCGACACAATTTTTATCTCTGACATGTTTTGACTCCATTTTTAGGGATACTATTATTATACCAAACAGCAGCGCATTCAAAACATTAATTTGTATATTATTAATTGCATTATAAACAACAAAAAATTGGTGATTAAACACCAATTTTTTACAAATTATCATAATGATTAAAACATTCTTTTAAAATAATCTTAGCTGCACCTTCCCCAGTTGCCATCATCAAATCCTTATCATCTATATTGATTTGTGGTAACTGATATAGCATTTGCCCTCTATTATTTTTCATAGACAGCGGCACCGTTTCAGGTAGACCCGTAATTTTTTGGCTTTCTTCATTTAAAATCTGGTCAACCCATTTAGGAGCAACAACAACATCTAAGCTAGCTGGTTGCTGAATAATAGTTGATATCACACGTGATAGGGATACGTAGTTTACAACAACATCGGAATATATTTTAGCAATTTTTTCAGCAGTTAGTGCCCATATTTTTGATGTATAAAACGAATCAAAAGGAGTGACGATTGTAACCACCTTTTTTCGATTCATCGCCCGTTCAAACCCCGCCGTGATAACTTGCTCAACTTCACGTTGTTCATATGTTATTGTGTCTTGTGCGAAATCATCGACCGAAATATTACCATCCACGTGATCATCAGCCCGCTTAGCACTTTGCACAATTACAAAATCTGTATCCCTGACTATTGGATCCTTGAGTGGTGAAGCACCAACATTATTATCAGAAATCTGAACCGCTTTGAAAGCAAGTGTAATATTTAAATATCTTCTCAATGCCACAAGTGATTCTTGTACGCTTAATAAACTATCCGTCCCTACCTCTTGATTCAGTGCGCCAACCAAAATGGCATCATAATTCTTCAATTCACGAAGCGTCTGGTTTGGTAACGTTTCATTAAATGAAAGTGTTGCGTTGACACCAAAAGGAAGTTCCGTCACCTCGAATGCAGTTGAATCATTTATAGCTGACTTAATAATGCCCAAGGCTCTGTCAATGACACTGCTAGATTCTTTATCGCCTTTTAATATTGCTAATTTATACGTCATAATTATTCCTTTATATTCTCATTTTTTCGTTTTTTTGCTCTATAAACATTGCATAATATACACTTTTAGATTAAAATAACTATCAGGAGGACATTATTCATGTCAAAGAAAGTCGTTGCAACTACTAAAGCGCCGAAAGCGCTTGGTCCCTATTCACAAGCTGTTCAAAATAACAACACGTTATATATTTCAGGACAAATCGGAATTAACCCTGAAACAGATGAATTTGCTGGATCTACGACAGCTGAACAAGCACATCAAATTTTTGAAAACATTGATAACATCTTACATGAAGCCGAATTTTCAAGAAATGATATCGTAAAAGCTGGTTTGTTTTTCGATGATATTGCTGATTTTGCTTTAGTTAATAAAATCTACGCAAAATACTTTGAAACCACTTCTATTGAAGAATTTCCAGCACGTTCAGCCGTCCAAGTAGCTGCTTTACCTAAGAACGCTAAACTAGAAATTGAAATTACTGCTATGAAATAAAAACTTGATTTGAAATAAATCAAGTTTTTTTCTTTGCCTAAACAAGCATATTAAACAGTACCGTGTTCTCTTGCAGGTTAATATATTTTGGAAAGAACGCTGCCAAGCGTTCTGTTAGGTCATCAACATTTGTTTCTGCACCTAATAAGACACCAACCATAACAGAACCCATCTCAGAATTTAATTTTTTTGTATACTCAAAGCGAGTAATATCATCATTTGGTCCCAAAACATTATTAACAAACTGGCGTAATGCTCCTGGACGTTGTGGAAATTCAACTAAATAGAATTGCTGACGTCCTTTATACATCAACGCTTTCTGTTCCATTTCTTGCATGCGTCCAATATCATTATTCCCGCCCGAGATAACCAAAACTACATTTTTTCCAACGATATCATCAGCCATAAAATCCAGGCTAGCTATCGGCATTGCCCCCGCTGGCTCAGCAACAATTGCTTCATAAGTATATAAGTCTAAAACCGATTGAGCAACTTTACCTTCCGGAATGCCTAGCAACTTATCTACATGTTGTTGCGCTTGATTGTAGGTAAATTGGCTAACACAAGCAACAGCAGCTCCATCAACAAAATGATCAATATTTTCAACCTTTACCGGTTTTTTTGCCTTAAAAGCAGCTTGCATTGATTGCGCAGTTTGTGGCTCTACACCAACAACTGTTGTTTGTGGTGATATTTTTTTTGAATAAGTTGATAAACCACCAATCAAGCCACCGCCACCAACAGATGCAACTAAATAATCAACCGAAATATTTTGCTCCGCTGCATCTTCAAATATTTCTACCGCGACTGTCCCTTGCCCAGCCATAGTACGTCGATCATCAAAAGGAGCTACAAAAAACATGTTATGTTTTTCAGTATAGTCAAAGGCCGCACTTTGCGCCTCATCAAACGTATCTCCCACTAGAATAACTGTCGCGTATCGGCCTCCAAAACGCTTGACAGCTTCCACTTTTTGATTTGGTGTAGTTACAGGCATAAAAATAGTTGCTTGTATTTTTAAATTATGACAAGTATCAGCTACGCCTTGTGCATGGTTTCCAGCTGATGCAGCGACAACGCCATTATTGAGCTTTTCTTTCTCTGCCTTAATGATATTATAATAAGCCCCTCGTATTTTAAAAGAACGAACGCGTTGCATATCTTCTCTTTTAAGATAAATATTCGCCTTATACTTTTTTGAAAGGTAGTCATCATAGGCCAAAGGAGTATGCGTTACTACTTTTGATAAGACTCGATGTGCTTCTTCTATTTCTTCAGCCGTTAGCTTTGCCACAGTTGTCATATAATTCATCTCCAATTATTAATTCATTTTTATGTACGAAAAGCATCATTTTTTAGACAATGCTTCTCATTTTATTACTTCGCTGCTGAGAATTGTTCAGTATCCGCTGCTGTTGAATACTTGTCAGCATCTGAAATCCATGGCATCATGGCACGAACCTTCTTACCAGTTTGTTCGTACAAACCACTCTTGTACTCTGTACGCATCTTTTCCAAATCCTTCAAACCAGAGTTGTATTCTGCCAACCACTTCTTAGCGTACGTACCATCTTGGATATCTTTCAAAACATCACGCATTCCTTGCTTTGATTCTTCAGTAATGATACGTGGGCCATTCAACATTTCACCATATTCACAAGTGTTTGAGCAATCATGTCTCATCTTTTCGAAACCACCTTCGAAAATCAAATCGACAATCATCTTCATTTCATGTGATGTTTCAAAGTAAGCCAATTCTGGTGAATAGCCAGCTTCAACCAATGTGTTAAATCCAGCTTCAATCAACGGTGTCAAACCACCACAAAGAACAGCTTGTTCACCGAATAAATCTTCAGTTGTTTCTTCTTCAAAGCTTGTTTCCAAAATACCTGCGCGACCTGATCCAATACCCTTAGCATAAGCTTTGGCAACGTCAGCTGTGTCACCAGTAGGATCTTGCTGTACACCATACAAAGAAGGAATACCACCACCTTCAACGAATTGACGACGTTCAATGTTCCCAGGACCCTTAGGCGCAATAATCATGACATTGATGTCAGCATTTGGCTTAATCAAACCATACACAATGTTAAATCCATGAGAAAATCCAAGATATGAACCAGCTTTAATGTTAGGTTCCACTTCTTTTTCCCAAACAGAAGCTTGCAATTCATCTGGTGTTTCCATCATGATAATATCTGCTTGAGCCGTAGCTTCTGCTGCTGAATAAACTTCAAATCCATCTTTTTTAGCGCTATCAAAAGACTTCCCTGGACGCAAGCCCATGATGACATCAAATCCTGAGTCTCGTAAGTTATTTGCTTGAGCATGTCCTTGTGCACCATACCCAATGATAGCTATTTTTTTACCTTCTAATGGTGTTGTATCAATATCCTTGTCATAAAACATCTTTGTAGCCATAGTAAAATCCTCCATGATTTTAAATTCTTTTTGATTAATAATGGCAAAATCCATCATTTACTGCTAATACATCTAATTGTTTTAATAAATTACGTCGAACTGTTGCCGTTTGTTTTTCGTCTTCAGATTCAAAAATAAATGAAATCGTGGAAATTTTTTGATCTTCATCAGGCGTGACCATCAACGACTTAATGTTCAAATTCAAGCGAGTTAGTACACTCGCAAATCTAACTAACAAACCAGGCCTGTTATACACACGTGTTATAAATGTCTTATCCATTAAGCTTCCTCCTCAGTAATCATATCCCGATAAGCTGCGCCAGCGTTAACCATTGGCAAAACTTTTACATCATCTGGAATAATCACTTCAATAAGAATTGACTTATCTGAGTCAAAGGCTTCCTGCAACTCTTCAAACATACTATTTGGATTATCAATCCGAGCATAGTTAATATCATATGCTTGTGCTAGTTGATCAAATCGTGGTTGCGACTTGAAAACTGTATTAGACAATCGACCGTCAAAAAACAATGTTTGCCATTGTCTAACCATGCCCAGCGAATGATTATTAAACATAACAATCTTAATGTTTAAATTATTATCATTCAAAATTGCTAGTTCTTCCGATGTCATTTGGAACCCGCCATCACCGACAAAGAGCACAACTTCTTTTTCTCGTCTAGCAAATTTGGCCCCAATAGCTGCAGGTAGGCCATACCCCATTGTTCCTAAACCACCAGAAGTTATCATTTGGTAGTTATGCTTGAATGGATAAAATTGTGCTGCCCACATCTGATGTTGCCCAACATCTGTTACCACTATCGCATTCCCCTCGGTAACTTCACCAACGGCTTGAATTACTTCTTGAGGCATGATAGCAGTTTTCAACTTATGATAGTGAAAAGTTGATTCGCCTTTAGCGTGCTGGTTCAAATTTTGCCATGCTGATGTATCAGTCATCGTTCTATTCTTCAATTCAGAAAGAATAGCATTTAAAGCATCATCAGCACTGGCGTGAATAGCATAAGTTGTCGACAATACTTTTTCTAACTCTGTTGCATCAATATCAACATGGGCAATTATTGCATTTTTTCCAAAATCGTCTACATTTGTCACAACACGATCATCAAACCTTGAACCAATATTCAAAATAAAATCTGCTTGATCGATTGCTGTGTTAGCTGCAACAGACCCATGCATACCAACCATTCCCAGGAACAGTTGATCATCAGAATCAACAGCACCCAACCCTAATAATGTCGACACAACTGGTATATGATAACGATGCATTAATGTTCGTAATAATTCTTGTGCATTTGATTTCAAAACCCCTGCCCCAGCAATAATAAGTGGCTGACGAGCTTTAGACAAAGCTGCTACTAATTGGCGTACCTTAACAGTATCAACAACAGGTTTAGCATTATCAATTTGGTGGAAGAATGTATTAGCATGATTATTTTCATCATTTTTTGCCAACATAACACTTTTCGGCAAATCAATTAGCACAGGACCCGGTCGACCAGAGACTGCGACCTTAAATGCTTCTTCAACAATTAATGGTAATTCGCTAACTGTTCTAACTTGATAGCTCATCTTAGTTATAGAACTTGTTATAGACAAAATATCTAACTCTTGAAAAGCATCTGAACCAATAGCTGCGGAACCCACTTGACCAGATATAACCACTAATGGAACTGAATCACAAAAGGCATCTGCAATTCCAGTAACTGTATTTGTTGCACCTGGTCCTGAGGTGACTAGCACAACACCTGGTTTCCCCGTGGCCTTTGCATAGCCTTCTGCAGCATGCGAAGCTGCCTGTTCATGACGAACAAGTATATGGTTGATACTCGATTCATATAGCGCATCATATAGTGGTATAACTGCCCCGCCAGGATAACCAAAGAGACTGTCAACACCTGCTTTCTCTAAAGAATCTAGTAGTATCTGAGCACCATTCTTACTTTCGGTTAATACTACATTTTTCATAGCTTACTCCCTTCTTAAAATTATCAGCCACTTTGAAAATTAGTAAAATTAGATTTTGATTAACAAAGCAACAAGTGTATTGTGACAAATCGAATTAGTGATGTCAACTTGATTAATATAAAAAAGACTAAAAAATATCAACACAAAGCTTCATAAACTTTTATATATCAGTGTTTGAAAATATAATATATAACTTTGGAATATTTTAATGTATATAATAACGGAATATTTCAGTCAATTGAGACAGTTAACAATTTATAAAAATGATATTCTAAATGTATTGTTTCATTTTTTTTTAATCTAAAGGAGAATATTTATATGGCAGAAGACGCAGTATTATCAATGGAAAACGTTTCATTTGAAAGAGAAAAAATGATATTACAAAATATCAATTGGACTCTAAAAAAAGGCGAAAATTGGGTATTGATGGGTTTGAACGGTGCCGGTAAAACAACATTATTGTCACTGCTTTATGGTGATTATTGGGCTACTACTGGAAAAATAAACGTTCTCGGAGAAACATTTGGAAAAACTAACGTCCTAGAACTTAAAAAAAGAATTGGCCTAATTTCTACGGCTATTCAATCACAATTCCCAGAACACCATTTAGCGCAATATATTGTTTTAAGTGGAAAGTTCGGTACGATTGGTATTCATAACGATTTTGAACAAAGTGATTTGAACGAAGCAATTAACTTACTAGAAAAATTAGGTGGATCTGAGCTAATCAATAAACAATACCGAGTTTTATCACAAGGTCAACGTCAATTAGTTTTAATTGCAAGAGCTCTCCTGGGTAATCCTGAGTTACTTATACTTGACGAACCCTGCAATGGTCTAGACTTATTTGCTCGTGAATCATTATTAGTACAAATTAATAAACTTGCACAACTACCCAATCATCCAACATTATTATTTGTTTCGCACTACACTGAAGAAATTTTGCCAATTTTTCAACATGTAATGCTGCTCAAAAATGGCAAAATCTTTGCACAGGGAACTCGTAGTGAGATATTGACTGAGTCACTACTTTCAAAATTTTATCCTAAACCAATTAAAATCATACCTATATCAAATCAAAGAATTGCTGTATATCCAGCTAATTTATGAAATTAAAATGTGAACTTGACTTGAAATTATATATATGTTTTAATTAAATGAAATAAACGTACGGAGAAAAAGCTATGAATAAAACCATGTCAGTAACTAATCAACTCATTCTCAGCGTCATCGTCATTATTACTTAATGACAATGAGCTGATATTTATTCTGCTCATTTGTCATTCCAGACTATGAGCAGCTGATATGGTGATTTTTAAAGCCCCTGATTAGCTAGCTAATCAGGGGCTTTTATCATTTATTTATTAAAATGAAATATTTTCTGCAAATTACCTAATTTTTGGAAAAACACAGTTCATCCATAACTTTTTTCGGCTTATTTCACTTGGTCTTATTTGTTGCACAGTTGTTTTTCTTATTTTTCACAATAAAAAACCAACTATTAAAATAATAGTCGGTTTTTACAAAGTAACCTATAGATTACTTAAGTGGTGACCAGTTCCAGTCAGTGAATTCTTCGATATCACGACCTTCATTACGAGTAACTTCGAAATGCTTTGCCAATGTGTCATCCATCTTAGCGATAAATGTATCAGCTGCAGCTTGATCAATCTTACCATTTGCAGATAAGATTTCAGCAGCTTCCTTAGCTTGGTGGAAACGATCCAAGTGTGAGTATACACGCATGTCGTATGTCGTTGTGATGTCACCATCTTCACGATATCCATGAACATATACATCACCAGTGAACTTACGTTCGAAGAAGAATGATTCAATCAAGTCTTCATAAGCATGGAAACCAAAGATAACCGGTGTATCAGCTTGGAAGTACTTGTTAAATTCTTCAGGTGATAATTCACGTTCGTCGTTCATGTTAGGTTCTGACTTCTTTTGCAAACGTAGCAATTCAACAACGTTAACATAACGGAACTTAACTTCTGGGAATGCTTGGTTAATCAACCACAAGGCAGCCAAAGTTTCAATTGTAGGTTCTGTACCAGCAGATGCAAATGTAATATCTACATCACCAGAAGGTGCAGTAGAAGCCCAATCAATGATCTTCAAACCTTCGTTGGCCAATACTTCAGCTTCTTCAACTGTAAACCATTGTTGACGTGGTTGCTTAGAAGCAATCAACAAGTTAACCTTGTGACGTTCTGAGAAGGCACGTTCTTGAACAGCCAACAATGAGTTACCATCAGCTGGCAAGTATTCGCGAATGAAGTTTGACTTCTTTTCAGCCAAGTGAGTCAACATACCTGGATCTTGGTGAGTATATCCATTGTGATCTTGTTGGAAAGCAGTTGAAGTTGCAATCAAGTTCAATGATGGATAGTCATTACGCCATGCTTGTTCTGAAGCGTGACGCAACCACTTGAAGTGTTGTGTAACCATTGTATCGACAACACGAAGGAATGATTCGTATGATGCGAAGATTCCAACACGACCAGTCAAAGTATATCCTTCAAGCCAACCTTCAGCTTGGTGTTCTGACAATTGTGAATCAATAATACGACCCGCAGGACTCAACAATTGGTCTTGGGGTTCTTTGATTTCTTCCATCCATTGACGTGGTGTAACATTGAACAATCCCCACAAACGGTTTGACATTGTTTCATCAGGACCGAAGAAGCGGAAACGAGTTGGGTTCAATTCTGAAACGGCACCCAAGTAATTTGACAATGTCGCCATATCCATGTTGCGCTTGCTATCAGCAAATTCCTTACCACGTGTATCATCATTGATATCGTTGGCGAACTCTCTCCAGTTAGGCAACTTTAAGTCTGAACGATCAGCACCACCATTAGTGATAGGGTTAGCTGACATACGCTTGTCACCCTTTGGAGCAATAGCTTTCAACTCATCTTTCAGAGTTCCATCAGTATTGAACAATTCTTCAGGCTTGTATGAATTCATCCAAGCTTCGAATTCTGGTAATGTTGTCAAATCATTTTGTGCAAGAGGCAATGGTACTTGGTGCGCACGGAATGAATTTTCAATAGGATTGTTACTTGCATCGTGCGTTGGTCCACCCCAGCCCTTAGGCAAGCGAGCAATAATAACTGGCCATGCAGGGATTGTACCATCTTGATACTTACCATTTTCACGAGCATCCTTTTGGATAGCTTGAATGTCTTCAATAGCTTGATCCAAAATGTTTGCTGCTAATTGGTGATAAGTTGCGTAGTCATGAATATCATCATTTTCAATGAAGCGTGGTGAGTAACCCAATCCTTCAAAGAACTTTGTGATTTCTTCATCACTCATACGTGAGAAGATAGTTGGGTTTGAAATCTTGAATCCGTTCAAATCCAAGATAGGCAAAACGGCACCATCATTCTTTGCATTCAAGAACTTGATTGAATGCCATGAAGCCATTGATGGACCTGTTTCGGCTTCACCATCACCAACAACTGCGAAAGCAACTTGGTCAGGATTATCCAAAACGGCACCAAAAGCATGACTCAATGAATAACCTAATTCACCACCTTCGTGTAATGAACCTGGTGTTTGAGCTGTCATGTGTGATCCAATTCCGCCAGGGAATGAGAAACGCTTAAACAAGTGGCTCATGCCCTTGATATCTTGAGTAATTTCAGGATAATCTTCAGTATATGCGCCGTCCAAGTATGCGTTAGTAACCATAACTTGACCACCGTGACCAGGACCACCAATATAAAACATGTTCAAACCATACTTGTTAATCAAACGATTAGCATGTGCATACAAGAAAGTTTGACCTGAGATAGTACCCCAGTGTCCAATTGGCTTGACTTTTACGTCTTCAGCCTCGATAGGTGTATTAGTAACTGAGAACAATGGGTTGCTCTTCAAGAAGATCATCCCCGCTGACAAATAGTTAGTTGCGCGCCACCACTTATCAACAAGTTCCAAGTACTCTTTTGAATCAAAATCTGCCATGAGATTAAGTACTCCTTATTTTTTGCAAGAATAATAAACACCGTAAACCACGAACTTCTTCCGTTATTTACTCCTATAGTATAACCGATTATACTTTTTTCTTCAAGGGAAAAGGTCCAATTGGGTCAGGTTTTTAAAAAATATGGTTGGTTTTTAATTACAATTGGAACGTACCAATTACACGTTGATTTGTTCTCTACATAAAAAACAGATCTTGCACACTAGATCTGTTTTTATTGCGTTTATATATTAATTTTCTATTAATGTAAGTTTATTCGGAATCTAAGCTCACAAAAGCATTATAGCGGAGGTACTTATAATGTAATCGCATCGTCGAAAATTCCAAAGGCGTACCATCATCCATGAAGAAGATTCCTTCCATAATACCGACAGGTTCAGTAGCTTTCAGTTCAAGCAATTCCTGATCCTCCGTATTAGAAGGCTCTGCCATAATCGTCATAAATGACTTTGTAACTGTGCGATGCTTATTTTTTTCAATGTATTCGTAGACTGACCCAGAAACTATACTTCTGTTTAATCCGGGCAATACATTAATGGGTACATAGCCACGTTCAATCATAAATGGCACACCTTCCAAACGACGTAACCGCTTAATTTCATATACAAAATCACCATCATTAAGAAAAAGCGCTTGCTGTTGTTCTGGTGTTGCTGGAATCACTTGGAAATCAAGCAATTCGATACTTGGTGCTTGCCCGTCAACACGAAATGAATCGGACACACCTAGGTTGGATCCTTCATGTTGAAAAATCGCATGATTTTTAAGATATAATGGATTAACAAAAGTACCACTACCACGTTTTTTAAAAATAACGCCCTGTTGAACTAACACATTTAGTGCACGCTTAATTGAAGAACGTGAAACACCATACTGCTCGGCTAATGAACGTTCATCTGGTAATTTTAAGTTTGGAAATTCACCTTGGTAAATTTTCTGTTTTAGATCCGCTTGTACGGTCACATAAATAGCTTCTGACATAATGTTATTTAGTATAACATACATTGGTCTGACCAGTCACTGTATTGGTAGAGCCAATTTGTGATAAAATGGTCTTATGAGTAAAAAGAAAATGAAAAAAACATTACCCGAACAAGTAATGGACAAACACAATGTTAACTATGAACCACTTAACCTTAATATATTAGATAAAACGCCAGACGAGCGCGATGCTATTCTGGAAACGTTTCACGTGAAACATGACGATATCTATAAAACATTGGCAGCACACGGTGACAAGACAGGTCCAATTGTTGCTGTTTTACCAATTACAAAACACTTATCGCTCAAAAAATTAGCGGCAGTGTCCGGCAATAAAAAAGTAGCCATGCTACCTCTCAAGGATTTACAAAAAACTACTGGCTATATTCATGGCGCAAATAATCCTGTGGGTATTTGGCAAAATAAACATTTCCCAATTTATTTTGATCTTACTGCAGCTAACCTGCCTTATATTATTGTTAGTGGTGGCGAGCTTAGTCGTTCGGATAAAGTTAACCCACAAGAAGTTGTCAATTTAATTCATTCTGAGTTTGCGGATTTGCTAGAACATGATTGATTTTTTGTCATTATTAGCACACAATATCGCTTATTTTTTGATTTTACCGGTGCTAGTTGCCTGGTTTATTAGTTTCCTTTCTGGAACGCTGACAAACTGGTTAACAATACATACATCTTACACAACTACCGCTGTTTTAAGTTTCTTTGGTGTTGTAACGCATGAAATTAGTCATCTAATTGTCGCCATGATTTTCAGGCATCATGTTATTGGATTTCGTTTGTGGCAAATTAGCGATGATCGTGTATTAGGATATGTTAACCGAGAGTACAATCCACATAGTTTTTATCAAAGATTAGGTAATACATTTATCAGCGTGGCGCCTGTAGTTGGTATTTCAAGTGTTATTTGGCTCCTCATAGAATTTGTATGGTCGCCTGATTCATATATTAAAAATCTAATTGTTGCAGTGATTATTGGTAGCTTATTACTTGGGTTTAATTTATCAGCCACTGATTGGCGCAACTTTGGGCGCGGCGTTCCACTATATATAATTGTCATTTTAGTCGTCACAATATTACAATATATACTTTAAAATCCTTAGTAGGCCATTCTGACATACTAAGGATTTTTTACTCATTCAATAAATTTCTTTCTGTCTAATACTGGTGCAACTACCTTATGATCAGTTTTAGTCATCGCTTTAATATATTTAATAAACGTATCCGTATCTGTTCCCACTGCTCCAATTATCTTAGTATCTTTAAACGCGTAGAAATTATCGCCTGCTCCATGCAAAAAGTCATTAATTACGACACGATAAGTTTGATTATCAGAAACTAGTTGACCTTTACTATCATGTATCTCTTTAACAACATAGAGCTGATTCTCATTATTATTTTTTTCATAAGTGTAGGTTAACCCAGCTATTTGTAGGTAGTATTGCTGATTCTCATCATATTGTTCATTCAATGCCTGACGAATTTGTTTACCCGTCATTTCAACTACTTGTAACACATTTCCAAATGGTTGAACAGCTAATGCCGCACCCCAAGTAATCGTTTTATTAGATTTTACAACTAAGTCAGACCGCACACCACCGGTATTGGTAAAAGCAAAATCCGGTTTCAAGTTAGCTTTTTGAGCACCGTACAATTGTGCATCAGCGACTAATTCACCTGCTTCATTCTCCATAGTTGAATTATTATGCAATCGTCCAGTGATGGTTTCTGCTTTTCCTGCATAGCCAATAACATTGTTCACTTTACTTTTCACAAGTTTATCAGCTTCATTCACAATTGATGTTACTTTTTTGTCCGCTTTAGTTTCAGCGTCATCTTTTTGTGACAATACTGGATAAACATGTGTCAACACTTTTGTAAATTTACCTGTCTTAGAACTGATATAACTCCAGCTATCATCATATGCTTTTCCTGTATACACAGCTTGTACCACATGCGTGCGACCAACCCGTGCATTTGCATACTGATGAGAATGCGCAGCTATATATAAACCAACATTATTATTAGGATCTATTTTATTGACCTTTTGCAAGATGTCTACTGTAGGACCGCTAGTTGTGTTGTCTTTACTTCGAACACCAGTATGGCCAACTACAACTACAGCTTTAACACCCTTACTGCGTAAAATTTTGTCATACTTTGCAATAGTTTTCGCTTCATCGAGTATTTGATAATCTTTATAGTTTTTATACAGAGTTAAACTTGGTAGCGTGGAAGTCTCTAAACCAATAATACCAACTTTGGCTGTTCTATTATTTTGCTTTACTGTTTTAATCACATAAGGTTTATACCCATAGGGTATTTTATGATCCTTCTTGTTGACAACATTGGCAACTACCATTTTAATTCCTGAGGAACGGTGTGCATAATTTTTAACTAAAGAATCTGCACTACTACTTGGCTTTCCGCCAGTTAATATGCGATTAAATTCTGGCAAACCTTGATCAAATTCGTGATTACCTAACGTGCCAATCTCAAATTTCATAGCTTTTAAAACATGCATTGTTGACTCATGAGCCAACAATGATGAATTAGCTGGTGCGGCACCCACCATGTCGCCTGCTTCAATGCGTAAACTGTTAGTAGATTTCGTTACCTTTTTAAACTGTGATTCTGCTTGATTTAAGTATGATGCCAAACGACCAACAGTTCCCGCATCTTCGTATGTTTTTGTCCCGATTTCCACAGCGCCTGTGGTCTCCAATCCACCATGCAAATCATTAATTCCTAAAAACTGAACAGCAATGTCTCGACTATTACTCTGATCTGTCTTTTGGTAATCAGGTTCAAGACTAGGCTTGCTATAACTGTCAGTATCATTCGTAACTTGAACATCTGCGTAAATTACTGGACCACTTGTTAACATTAACCCACAAAAAACGAACGGTATTAAACCGGATAATAATTTTAATCTCATATCATCTTCTCCCCTATAAGTGGTTTTAGTATATCATTTCACATAATACACGCCCAATTATAATTTGGTTAAAAAGAAACAATTTTTATTAAAACCAGTAAATCGTTCGTAATTTAAAACATAATCGCATTTACTAGTTTCTCTGGGAAGTAGGCATTTTAAGCAAAATAAACATCAAAAAAATACTGTCTAAAATAAATTTACACTCACTATTTTTTAACAAATGATTTATTTAAACAATTACTATTTTGTCCAAAAATTGATAAACGTTATATTTTTAATAAATATTTTTAAATTTTTGAATCAATTGTTCGGATTACAATAAAAAAGCTTCATAAATACTATGAAGCCTTTTCGTATAATTATTACTAATTTAATTTTTCATCACCAACCTGGGCTGATATCCGGCGCGCCAGCATTCATATCATCCCGATATAGCGGTGCCATAGCATTAAACTTGAATGTCGGTTTATTAAACATCAAGGTAGCTGTACCACGAGCGCCAGCTCGGTTTTTTTCAAATATAATTTCAATCGGCACCGCTTCTTGTTCTTCACGCGGGTCCCCGTCACCATCTTCAGAATCGCCACGTGAATAATCATCTCGATACAAAAACGCGACAACATCAGCATCTTGTTCAATCGAACCTGAATCACGTAAGTCTGACAAAACTGGGCGCTTGTCAGTACGTTGCTCCACACCTCGGCTCAATTGTGCAAGTGCAATAATTGGTGTGTTCAACTCTTTAGCCATTTTTTTAATCGCGCGTGAAACTTCAGAAACGGCTTGTTGTCGACTTTCGGAGTTATTGGACTCGATTAGCCCCAAATAATCAATTACGACCATACCGATTGGATGCGGATTTTGAATGCGCTCTTCTTGAGTCATGTCACTTAACAAATCACGTTCCAATTGATGTAGCTTGGCACTAATCTGGTTAATTTTAATACCAGCAGTATCATCCATGTAAATTTTCATTTGCGCAAGTGATTGCATAGCAAGTGTTAACGCTTGCCAATCTTCTTGAGTCATTTGCCCTGTTGTTAAATGATTAGAATCAATTGACCCCTCACCCGCAAGCAATCGGCCAACAATATCTGTCGCACTCATTTCCATTTCAAAAATAACAACAGGCACTTTTTCATTTTTGGCTACATTGCGGGCAATGTTCAACACGAAGGCCGTTTTACCAACGGCTGGTCGAGCACCAAAAACAATCATCTGATCATTTCGAAAGCCATGTGTAATTTTATCCATTTCAGGATATCCTGTTGATAAACCAACAACATCACTATCATTTTTAACAGCTTCGTCCAGATTGGCTTGATATTCCTGCAATACATCTTTGATTTTCCTAAAGTTTTCATCGCCACGATTTTCAGCAATGGTATCAATACTACGTGATAATTGCGCTAATAAATCTTCACTTGGTTCTGCAGCATCATAAGCCAACGACATTGTTCTCGTTAACGTATCAATCATTTTACGTAAAACGGATTTTTCTCGAACAATATTTGCATAATGCTTCAAATTGGCGGATGAAGCCGTTGACTCTGATATTTCTGCCAGATAAGCCATGCCACCAACGTTTTCAAGTTGATGCATACTATTAAGTTTATCTTGCACTGTCAGCATATCAATTGGACGGTTTTCATCCACTAATGCCTGCATGGCTTTAAAAATAGTTTGGTTCGCTAATTTATTGAAATCCTCAGGTACCAAGATTGCACTAGCTTCAACCATCGCATTTTCTGACTTAACAGCAAAAAAGATGGATCCGAGAACTGCGCGTTCAGCATCACCATCTTGCGGCACTTGCCGATATTCATTTGATACCGGATTATCCATATTAACCCTCGCTTACATGAACACGCAATTGCGCTGTCACTTCTCGGTGTAATTTAACTGGTACATCTGTATAACCAAGTGCGTGTATTGGCTGATTGAGTTCCATCTTTCGCTTATCAATTTTGATTTGATATTGTTTTTCTAAGGCAGCCGCAATTTGTTTTGTTGAAACAGCACCAAATAGACGTCCATCTGTTCCTGATTTGCCAGTTAGCTCAACAACCGTCTTTTCGTTAGCGAAAAAATCTGCTAATTTTTTCGCTTCAGCTAGTTCCTCAGCTGCCGCTTTTTCTTCAGCCTTTTGACGCCCCTTAACGGCGCCCAAGTTTTTTCCTGTAGCTGGCTCTGCTTTTTTATTTTTAATTAGAAAATTATTGGCATACCCATCAGGTACTTCTTTAATTTCTCCTTTTTTTCCGCGGCCTTTAACGTCTTCTAAAAATACTACTTTCATTTTTTTAATCCCCTATGTTAATCTTCTGATTGTTCCGCAATTACATTTAATAATTGTTGTTTGGCTTCTTCGGTTGTTACATTAGCAATTTGGGTGGCTGCATTAGATAAATGCCCACCACCGCCAAGGGCCTCCATTGTACGTTGCACATTGCGTTCCCCAGTTGATCGGGCTGAAATACCAACCCGTCCATCCTGACGTTTAGTGATCACAAATGAGGCATACACACCGCTAATTTGCAAGAGTTCGTCCGCAGCTTGTGCAGTAAGCAAACCAGAATAGATATCTTTGTTATCACCAACAGCAATAGCATTCCCTTCATGAATCTCTGCCAAATTAACCAAATGACTTCGCGATTTGAAATCCGAGAACTTCTCTTTCATAAATGACTGAATCAAGTTACTATCAGCTCCGTTAGCACGTAAATAACTAGCAGCATCAAATGTACGTGATCCCGTACGCAAAGTGAAGTTTTTAGTATCAATCTGTATGCCACCTAACATCGCCGTTGATTCTAGCTTTGTAATTGGTGCATGTGACTGATCTTGATATTGCAGCAACTCAACAACTAGTTCTGATGTCGATGATGCATATGGCTCTATATAAGACATCAACGGTTTTTCATCTAAACCTTGCTCGGCTAGACGATGATGATCAATCACAACTACACGGTTGGCTAACCTCTCGAGTAGCTGTGGTGCGCCAGAAATACTTGCTTTGGCATGATCAACTAATACTAGTAACGTATTATCACGTACTAGCTTCAATGCTCGCGCTTCATCTACGATAGAATCATCAATATTTGATCCTGGAGCCACAAATTCTGATGGCTTTTTGCGAAGTTCAGCTAACAGTAGCTGGATATCACTGTACACATGCTTTTCGTCCAACACAAGAAAAGCTGGTTTATTTTTTGTCTGGGCCATACGCCAGACACCCAATCCAGAGCCAACTGCATCTAGATCCGGCATTGCATGTCCGACAATCATAATATTATCAGCCTGCTCCATTAGTTCAGCAATAGTTTGTGATACCATGCGAGCACGGACACGGGTACGTTTTTCCATCGGATTGCTTGCACCACCATAAAAACGTGCCGCTGCCTGTTCAGATTTCACAACCACCTGATCACCACCACGACCCAAGGCCAAATCTAAGTTTGTCTGGGCCATTTTAGCAAGCTTATTAATATCTGTGTCATCATATGCTATTCCGACCGACAATGTCACAGGTAAGTTCTGTTGTGCCGTTGCTTCTCGAATGTCTTTTAAGACACTGAACTTATCTTCCTCAGCTTCTTTAAGGGCTGATTGATAACCAAACATAACATAATGAAGTGTATTCAAACGACGGATATAAATATGATGTTCGAGCGCCCAATCAGACAATGCGCGTGTCACGTATGTCCGTAAAGTAGACGTTTCAGACTCGCTCATACCATCAGTGACTTCCTCGTAGTTATCAACCGATATCAACCCACTGAACAACTGATGATCTTCATACTTTTTAGTAATCGCGGCATACTCACTGATATCCATCAAATAAATGACCCGTAAGTTTTGTTGAACAAATAACGAAAACTGCCTACCCTGCCAGGTGATTGTATTTGTCTCGGAAGCATCGGCATAATTATCAATCTCTAGAGCCAATTTATTATCTAGCTCCGACAATTCTAATCCAAGCACATCTCTTTTGTCTAGGTATGCTTGCATATATGGATTAATCCAATCAATTTTTTTATCTTGATTAAGCAAAATAATGCCAATCGGCATTCGAATTAAAGCTTCTTGTTCACTACGTGCAATGCGATACCCTAAGCCAGACAAGTACTCTTGTGCATCTTCACTAACCTCTTTGAAGGCTTGTGCACTAAACACTAATCCAATAATAACTATTGCCAACCAGATGAGCCCAAATGTTATATTAAACAGCATAGCAAAAATAACACTCATTACACTTGATACAAGTAACAAAAATGCTACTGTACTCAGTTTAGTGTTTTGAAAGAATATCGGTAAATTTTTAAAACTTAAAAATCGTTTCACGTGCTACTTCCTTCTAATTATCATATCTTCTATTTTACCACAGGGTGCCATTATTAATATGAGAATACTTCAGACAAGCCATAACATGGTTCGTTAGATACAGCTACATCCCGAATTCAATACGAAATATACAAAAAAGCCCGAGGCGGTTTGCCTCAGGCTTTTAGAAATTAATCTTCCGTAACGAATGGCAACAAAGCCATGATACGTGCACGCTTGATAGCAGTAGTTACCTTGCGTTGGTTTTTTGCAGAAGTACCAGTCACACGACGTGGCAAAATCTTACCGCGTTCTGAGATGAAACGTTCTAATAATTCAGTGTTCTTATAGTCAATATATTCGATGTGGTTAGCAGCGATGAAATCAACCTTACGACGACGACGTGGACCGCCTTGTGGGCGACGTGAACGTTGTGGACGTTCTGAATTTTGTGGACGTGAGTTTTGTTCTGACATAATAAAGCTCCTTTCGTAGTGTTTAATTTATTTAGAATGGTAAATCATCATCTGATATATCAATTTCTGTATTGCCACTAGCCGCAAATGGGTTAGGGGCACTATTTGACGAAGCTGATGATTGCGTATTTGAGTTTGAGCTCGCACTTGCAAAAGGATCAACACCGTTAAATGAGTTATCATTACCGCCAAACGAATGATCGTTTGATCCGCTGAAGTTGTCAGCACCATTATTAGATGCCGATGATCCGTTCTGAGAACGACGCTTTTCACTTTCAGCGCGAGATTCGAGTAATGAGAAATTATCAACAACAACTTCCGTCACGTAAACGCGTTGGCCAGCATTATTTTCATAATTTCTTGTTTGCAAACGACCTTCAACAGCCACAAGTGCACCTTTTCCAGTGAAGTTTGCAAAGTTTTCAGCTGCTTTTCGCCAAATAACGGCGTTAATAAAGTCAGCCTCACGTTCACCACTTGCGTTGGTGAACTGACGGTTAACCGCCAAGCTAAACGTACCGACTGCTACACCTGATTGTGTGTAACGTAATTCAACATCACGGGTCAATCGCCCAATTAATACTACTCGATTAATCATAATTAACGCTCCTTTCCCAGTGAAAATTCAAATTTATTCTGCGTCGCGCTTAACAATCATGTGACGTAAGATGTCTTGAGAAATCTTTGCCAAACGATCAAATTCATTGATAGCCTTATCGTCTTCTGCAGTAAAATTGATAATGTGGTATGTACCTTCACGGTAGCCAGCAATTTCGTATGCAAAACGACGAGTAGCCCAGTCGGCTGACTTTTGAATTGTTGCACCATTATCTGTCAAGATTGCATCAAAGCGCTCAACAAGAGTCTTCTTAGCATCCGCATCCAAATCAGGGCGAACAATATAAGTCATTTCGTATGATGTAGCCATTTTATTTCCTCCTTTTGGTCTCTGGCAGCCTTGGCTGCAAGGAGTGATCGCACAAATTGTGCATTCACAACTACTAATTCTACTACAATATAGCCTTACTTTTCAAGTGTTTATCAGAATTATTTCCACTGGTAACTTATAATACGATTTTTTTGTCTATCTTACTTATGTAGATATGCGGTCGAATTATATTAACTACCTATCTGCCTATGCAAAAAAAGCCCGCATTGTTAAATTTGCGAACTCATCTATCTTCGTTATCGAGTCATTTCATACATTACTTGCGCGAAAATAGCTTGTGTCTTAGGGATGTTATCTATCAGTACATATTCGTTTGGCTGATGGCTCATGACTGGTACATCAGGAAATTGCCCACCAAAAGCTACACCACGTTTTAATAAGCGTGCATACGAGCCGCCATTAGAAATTTTATATGTCTTTTGCGTATGCGTGTGCTGAGCATAAACATCCGCAAGTACTGTTACAATTGGATCACTGAGGTCTACCATGTGCGGATGTGTACCGAAAGCTTCCTGCTTAAATATTTTGGCGTTCAAGCTCCCCATATGTCGCTGAACTTGTGTCAAAATAGCGGTTTCCGTTATGCCCATTGGATAACGAAAATTGATCCGAATTTCACTATCAGCATTAGCTTGAAATAAAATCTTACCCACATTTACTGTTAAATCACCCATAATATCATCATGGTAAACCAATCCGAGCTTTTCACCGAAAACGTTTTTATGATTTGTCAAACCAAGAAACTCTAAGAATCCATGCGCTTGATCATCAAAATTATAGTTTAACAAAAAATGAGCCAAATACGTTGCCGCATTCAAACCATCTTCTGGGTAGGCGCCATGAACAGATTTCCCATACAGCGTTAATATAATATGCCCATCATCATATTGACCTATACCCGAAATCATTAGTGTATCTTTGAGATAGCGCTCATATGCAGCTAAAAACCCATTGATGTCAACACCTTCAGGTAGCTCAACATCAGCAACCGCAGTCCCTGGTACAACATTATCTCGTTCCCCAGACTGAAATCGATGTAGCTTCCACGCACCCAATGTTGTACCTTGAAACTGAATTGATAAGGTTAGAAAACCTTTTTCACCAGGAACAACTGGGAAAGCTCCGTCAGGTGAAAAACCAAGCGTCGGTTCACCAACTTGATCCAAATAAGCCCGCATATCACGCCAATCAGATTCCTCATCACTACCAAAAATCAAACGTATTTTTTTTCGTGGTTGAAAACCAGCATCTTTTAATTGTTTCAAGGCGTAATAACTGGCTATTAAATCAGCTTTCATATCGTGTGAACCACGTCCATACAAGCGATTGCCAATGATTTTAGGGCTAAATGGTAACGTTATCGTCCATGCATCCCCATCCCCACCAGGAACAACATCAACGTGTGACAAAACCCCAAAGGTTTCCGTTGCATCATCTGGTCCATAGTCAATAACAACAACCATATTATCCGCGACACGCTCAACTTTAAATCCGTCACGTCTGCCCATATCAACTAGAAATTGTAGTGCTGTTTCAATACCTGCTCCAAAAGGTTGTTGAACATTAGCTGTTGTTTTATCTAACACAGATGGTATTGATAAAAACTGTAACAAGTCATTAAATAATTCTGATTTGTACAATTGCGACTTTTGTTGCCACTGTTCAGCTGTCATTTGAAAGGATTCCACATCCGACCTCCATTAATTATAAATAGCAAGACACCAATCACGACAATCAATGCCGACCATAGAATCATAGTCACATCACGCATGGAAAAACGTTGTTCTTGATACCATGAACGTTTATTATAACGTCCAAAGCGGCGTAATTCCATAGCTTGGCTAATCGTATCAATCCGACCTAAACTTGAAAATACCAATGGTAGAATAATTTGTACAGTACCCTTCATCCGTTGTATTAAACTAGATTTTTTTGATATTTCGTAGCCACGTGCCTGTTGTGCCAAACTAATCGTTCGATAATCACTCTGTACGTCAGGAATATAGCGCAAGGTAATTGCGACGGCATACGCCACTTTGTAAGGCACGCCAATTTTATTTAACCCAGCAGCAAACTCACTAGGATTGGTGGTGAAAAGCAATACAATTGACAACGGAAATGAGAATAAATATTTTAATAGAAGATTAAATTCGTAAAACAGCTGTTCTTGCGTAATCGTAAACCAACCGCTACCAAACATCACATGTTTCGTACCATATATTTGTTCACCATATTGAGGCGCCAAAACAGTAATCATCACAAGGTTAATCAAACCAATGAATAATACCAATTTTAAAAGTAGTGCATATTCCTGATATTTAATGTGAGCCATTTTAATTAAAAAAAACGATAATATTGTTAAAGCAATTAAAAAACGTGTATCATAAGAAATCATGCCAATTGTTGTTAATGCTAAAAACCCAACTAATTTGGCGGTTCCCGTAGCATGATTAATCCAAGTATTTCTTGCTTTATATCCGAAAAGTGAGTTATCCATCTTATTTCCTTATAGCTGCATTTAATTCTTCTGGATGCACAATGCTAAGACGCTGTGCTAAACGATAAATACTGGTAGTTCGCAAACTTGCAGCGTCAACTAATGCCTCATTTGCTAGCAGCTCCGCTGGTGTTGTATCCGCCAATATTTGCCCATCAACAACAACCAGAGTCCGTTGAACAAAGTTTGCTAATAAATGCATATCATGCGTAATGATTATAATGGTCGTATGGTTCGTAATGTTAATATTCTGTAAGAAACCGAGCAACTGAGACGTGTGCGTTGCATCTTGCCCAGCTGTTGGTTCATCTAATATTAGAATCGCTGGTTTCAAAACCAAAACAGCCGCAATCGTAAGTCGCTTCTTTTGCCCAAAGCTTAATGCAGAAATGGGCCAATTACGCATACCATCAAGATCAACAAGTTGTAACATTTCACGCACGCGTTCCGTCACTTGTTCTTCATCAACGTTACGCAACCGCAGTCCACTGGCAACTTCATCAAATACTGTTGCTTTCGTAATCATATGATTAGGATTCTGCAAAATATAGCCTATGTGGTCGGCCCGTTCTTTAATAGAATCGTTTAGCAGCGAACGTCCATCTAATTGAATATCTCCCTCGCTAGGTGTCAGAAAGCCAGTTAATAGGTGGGACAAAGTTGTTTTACCTGATCCATTTTTGCCCACAATACCAAGAATTTCACCTTCATGAATTGATGTCGACAAATTTTCAAACAATGGTTCTTGCTGGTCGTACGCAAAGGTTAAACTTTGGACCAACAACTGTTTGTCATCATGAGTGACTGTCTGTACTGGTTCTGCCAAAGTTTCAATTTGGTCTCTATAGTTTGAAACGTCCACTTTCTCAACATCTGCTACGTGAGGTATTTTATTCACTGGAACGCCTGCTCGGCGTAATAGTTGTATGTATAGTGGCTCGTCTAAGCCATTTGCAGACAACACCCCAGCCTGGATAATGGCAGTAGGTGTGTCATTGGCGACAATTCTACCATGCGCCATGACAATTACACGATCAACATGAGCACGTAACACATCTTCTATCCGATGTTCAATAACAACCACTGTCATATTACGTTCTTGTTGAAGTTCATCAATCAGTGCCATTGCCGCCGCACCAGCAGCTGGATCAAGGCTAGCCAATGGTTCGTCAAATAACAATAGGTCCCCTTCATCAACCAAAACACCTGCCATAGCAGTACGTTGTTTTTGGCCACCAGACAATGATTGCGGTGCCAACGTCAAGCGTTTTCCTAACCCAAATCGATTGGCCCATTTAGCGACTTTTTCTCTGACAGTTTTTATCGGCTGATTATCATTTTCAAGAGAAAAAGCTATATCTTCGGCGACCGTCATACCAACAAATTGCGCATCAGAATCCTGAAGAACAGTACCAGCTTGCAAAGATAGGTCAAACAGCGACTGGTCTAGGATCTTTTTACCATTAATCGTCAGTTCACCAGTAATATCCCCTTGGTAGGCTTGCGGAATTAAACCATTCAGTAAACGCAGTAATGTTGTTTTACCCGAACCAGATGCACCGGCTATTAAAACTTTTTCACCAGGATAAATTTGAAAGCTCACATCATGTAACGTTGGTTCAGATTGCGCGTGATATTTAAATGTCACATGTTGAAAATCAATAAATGGTTCTACCATGTTTTCCCCTATGTACGTAGCCCGTGGCTACTTATTCACTGCGCAATGAGCTCTTCTTAGGACGTGACTTGATGTAAGCCACTAGCAAAATAGAGCCAATAATAGCAACAGACAAAATGTTAACAATTGTTGCCGCCGCGCCCTGTAAGAACACCTTGCTAGCTGGCTGTTTGTATATTAATATATCGCCGATTGGCGCAACAATCAACCACGCAATAACGTTAGCAATTATTTGCCAAACATTAAACTGAACTAACTTTTTTGTAGAAAGATCCCCACCCTCAAGATCCAAGAATCTTTTACTCAAACCAAGTAATAGTCCAAACACACCGTCAGCTAAGACCCATGACCACCAAGGGGCACCATAAGTCGCGTCAGTAATTGTATGTCCAATAACACCAACTAAAAAGCCAACAACTGGACCAAATAAACCAGCAATCAATGCTAACCAGCCTTCAGCGACGTTAACATTGGTATTTGGCACACCAGTTGGAATAGCAATGTACTTCATTAAAATGAAAAACACAGCAGCGCCGATACCAGTTGCAACGACTGAACGCACCGATAATCCTGTTTTTTTGTTATTTTCTTTCATTTTTCTCTCCTTTTCTTTGAGACTATCATATTTCTTTGGTTAATGAAACAGCCCATCCTTGGCCAGCACCCACATGGTATGTTTGTTCGAAACTACCAGTATGCAAACCAAACGCAACTGTATACACTGAATCAATATAAATTAATGGTTCCCCAGGGTTAACGTCGGTAAATGTGTGCACATATGGTAGCACCTCATCAAATAACAAACTCCCATCACATTTAATTTGAACACGCAAGGTATCACCATATTGCAAATTCATCTTTTCAAATTCTCGTAAGGGAATATTTGACCACAACGAACCAAAATTAACATCAGTGATATCAATATTACCCACTAATTGTGGTTGACCATAAACCGTTTCTTGATAAACACCAGGTGTAATTGGTAAACGTACCAAATCGCTAACTGATAGTTCTTCTGTGTAGTCTTCAAATACTACTTGTCCGCTAGCTAATTTAGCCCCATTATAAGCATAAATATCACGACCATGAAATGTTGATGATTTTTCTGAACCAGGGAGGCGTTGTGTTGTTTCATCAATCACACGTACACTTTCGATTAAATCATTAGATAATAGATGTGATAAAGTGCCATTATCTGGTGTCACAATATAGTGGCCAGCTGTCGTCTTGGCAATTACCGACAAACGTTTTGAGCCAACCCCAGGGTCAACAACAGATACAAAAACTGTACCCGGTTGCCAGTAATCAAAAGTTTGAAACAAGCGAAACGATCCTTCAAAGATATTAAATGGCGTGATACCATGTGTTAAATCACTAACAACAATGTTATCGGCAACATTGTAGGCAACACCTCTCATGGAGCTTACCGCACCATCCTGTAATCCAAAATCTGTTTGTAACACTAAATGATTGTTTGTCATTTCCAATTCCTCGGTCATCTTATTAATGGCTTTCTAGTAGGTTACAAAAATCGTAAGAAATACAAAAAATCCCTGTTAATCATAAAGATTAACAGGGACGTAAAAAACGTGGTACCACCCAGATTTAGCATAATACATGCTCTCATACTATAACGGCGCTAACCGACCGTGAAACTTAACAACTTATTAAATCTCACGACATCATCCACGTTCATCTTCAATAAACTGCTTCATGCCAGCTTCCACTATCCTGACTCGCTTGAATTTCCGCTCGTTATCTACTCTTCGCTTCAACGATTTTAATATACTAATGATACCTTAAGACAATTATGAATATTTGTCAATATGTTTATGATTAAACTACAATAAAGTCATTAATAACCTTTGCAAAATCATTATGATAAATTTCAAACTTCTTTTCGCCCACACCGGAGATTGCTAAGAACTCTGTATCAGTTTGCGGACGCGCCTGTGCCATGCTCATCAAAGTTTTGTCTGAGAATATTAAGAAAGGTGGCAAGCCAGCGGCCCGAGCTAGTTCTAAACGCTTTTCCTTTAACTTTGCAAACAAACGATTATCTTCGTCGGAAAGTTTCAAATCATCAGTAGTCACTTTCTGACTAACAATACGTACCTTCTCAAGACGTTTTTTAATTTTAATTTCACCTTTTAATACTTCGGCACCTAATGATGTTACTTTTAACACGGGAAACTCAGCGCCCTCGAAACGTAAATATCCTTCAGCTGTTAAGTAGTCAATAAATCGTGTCAATTCTTTCAGAGTTCGCTCTTTCATCAAACCAAACGTTGGTAAATCATGTAAGAACTCATACTTACGCACACTAGCATCACTTGATCCTTTTAAAACCTTAGCGACCATCGTTTTACCAAAGCGTTGATTCATACGCATCACATTAGCCAATACTTTTTGCGCATCTACCGTAACATCAACCCATTCGCGCGTATCCAAACAATTCGAACAATGACCACAATCTTCTGTCACAGTTTCACCGAAATATTGCAATAAATAGCGTGCTAAGCAAGTTTGCGTATTAGCAAAAGCATTCATTTCTCGAATTTTATCATATTCATTTTGCTTGTGTTCTTCTGAACCTTCTGACTTTTGCACAAAGAATTCTTGCAGATGCATATCCTGTGGTGCATATAATAATATAGCTTCGGCGGGTAACCCATCACGACCCGCACGCCCAATTTCCTGATAATATGCCTCGATATTTCCAGGGACAGAGTAATGGATTACATAGCGCACATTTGGTTTATTAATCCCCATCCCAAAAGCGTTTGTAGCCACAATAACTGGATTTTCATCATATAAAAACGCTTCTTGCTGTCTTTGACGTGCTTTTTCAGATAATCCAGCATGGTAACGACCTGCATTAATGCCTATTTTATTCAAATAAGTGGTCAGTTCATCAACTTGCTTACGCGTTGCTGCGTAAATAATACCAGTTTGTTCACGGTTTTTTTGTAAATATTCAACCACATACTTTCGTTTGTCCTGATTATGTACAATATTCAAAGCCAGATTATCTCGCGCAAATCCGGTCAAGACCGTATCATCATTGTCTACTTGTAACAATTGTTGTAGATTTTCACGAACGCGCTCTGTTGCAGTGGCTGTCAAACCAAGAACTGCTGGATGCCCAGAAATTTGTTCCAACAAGGGTAGAATATTCAGATAACTCGGACGAAAGTCATGTCCCCATTGTGATAAAACGTGGGCTTCGTCAACAGCAATTAACTCAATATTGAGACTTTGAACAAAACTAAAAAAGCTAGGAATTTCCAGTCGCTCTGGCGCAACATACAACATTTTGTAAAGGCCATGTCTTAGGTCCGACATGCGCTGTGCTTGTTCTTGCCCGTCAACTGTTGAATTCAAGAACGTTGCAGGAATACCCATGGTGTTCAGCCCATCAACCTGGTCTTTCATTAACGAAATTAATGGAGAAATGACCAAAGTAATGCCTTCAAACATCATTGCTGGCAGCTGATAGGTGATTGATTTTCCACCACCAGTTGGCATAATCGCTAAAGCATGTTTATGTGCGAGTACTTTATTAATGACATCTAGCTGACCAGCTCGAAAGTTATCGTACCCAAATTTTTCTTTTAAAATTGTTTGTGGATTCACAGTTTGCATATTTTCTATTATAGCATGTGCCCTCTAACTAAAAAGCAGACGACCATTAGTTGTCATCTGCTCCCATTGGATTTAATTGAAACTTTACTGGCGTTACACGTCTCAGCAACCAGTTCATAATTGCCAAGATAGCTGACACAAACGTTAGCAACCAAAATTGCTTTGCTTGAAAATTGCTAAATAATTGTAATAGAACAAAACCTATTGCAAACCAGCCAAAGTACGCAGCCATCGTGTTGCCACCAATTCGCAATACTTTGTCCAACAAGTTTTCCGATCCATCCTGAAAAAACTTAACATGTAACCAATCAAAAAAAAGCATGATAAATACAAAACTAACCAAATCAATAGAAACAAACTTCAATATTGTTATATAATCTCGCATAGGATTAAAACGTGTTAATCCATGATATAACAACAAACCATACGTCATCATAATATCCGAACCAAATATGAATAATAACCAACTAATTGGCTTAGTTCGTACCATATCCCGAATTAACATATATCCCCAAGAATTGTTTTAACATTATGATCATCTTAAATTATTATATCATTTATCGGAATCGTTAAATGATTCCGCAACAAAATAAAAAGACCACTTTTAATTGCATAGGGGCTTTTTATTGTAGCAGTTTGGTATCGTTGACTACTAGTGACAAATAGAGACAGTTAGAGGCCAAACAAGGTCAGAATTCTTATGTAAAGAGCGCAAACACGAACGTTTTATGTTATTTTCGATACCCTTTGTTTGTCCACTAAAACTCGTTTATCTAGTAATTAAAAGTTCATTTGCGACATCTTCCTGCGTTAAGTGCATATTTAACTCGTGCATTCTTAGTATTTAAACATAGTTTGAATATTAAGTATAGAAATAAAGTATGGTTAAGTTTATTTAAAATGTTTAACACTTTTTGGCCAAATGGGTTTAGTCATGATAATTATTACAATACCAACTAGCATCGTTACGTAACAAGTAATATTTTTCGGATAACTGGCTATCAACCAAAAAGATCCTATTGTTATTGCCAGACCTAAAACTATAAATAGTATTACAAAGGTATATCTAATTATTGGTGATATAGAATCAAAAGGATTTTCTTTTTGATTCTTACTAGGCTTTATCATACAACAAAAAATGAAGCCAAGAAACAACCATATCAAAAAAACAATATTACGAGGAAATGATTGTATATTTAAAATCCAAACTAATGCTAACATACCAGTCAATGAGGAATATAGCGTCACTACTATAGCCATCACAGTATCACGAAAACTACTATGACTGTCTTTGATAAGTTTAGCTTCTAACTGATTATTTCCGATAATTAGCTCATCTATTGTTACATCTAATATTTTAGCTATTTTGATAACTAATTCAATATCTGGTAAATTTCTTTCATTTTCCCAATTTGAAATGGTTTTAGGTGAAACATTTAATTTTTTAGCTAATTGTGTTTGTGACAGATTATGAGACAACCGCAATTGTTTTAAACTACTCGAAAATAACATGACATACCTCTGAACTTATTTTTACTAGTATGAATGAAATAATGGACGTTTAGCAAGCACTTTAACTAAAATTAGTGTCTCGTCATTCGAGATATATTGATTTTGATGACTTTACGTAAATTATACAAAAAAGCAAATACCTAATATGGTTTACTTGGTATTTGCTTTTTATAATGCTGATTATGATAATCTACCGATTCTTTCCCCATTCACTTTTTGAACCATCATGATAACCAGCAACATAATCTGGATTCTTTTTATTATAAGTTCGAAAAAAATCTTGAACTTTCTTACCTAATCCATAAAAATAACGACGAAGAAAATGTCTTTTTTTATTATCATAGATATAGCTCTCAACAATTGCCTCTTGAAATCCTTTTATATAACTCTTATTTTCTTGTTTGTTCATAAAAAGTCCCCTCGAGTACACAGTATAGAAGACTAAAACAACAAAAGCAATAAGTTATTTCCCCTTATTAATCATTTATATAATATTGTCCAAACATGGCATGCAGAACATCAAAAAGAACAAATAGCAAAAAACAGATAGGCTTAGAATTATTGAAGCACAGCGAATTAATAGATTGAGGTAGCTAAAATGTTAAACAAAGTAACAATAAAAAATCATCAATTACTAGTGGTACCACAAGGAATTAACAAACTAGCTGCATTGAAAAATAAGATTGAAGTTCCAATACAAAACGTAGTTGGAGCTTCAATTGATACAGGCATTTTAAATGACAGCAAAGGTCTACGCGCACCAGAAACCTTTCTTCCAGAATATTGGACTGGTAGTTTTAAAAAGGATGGCGAAGAGAGTTTTTTTAATATTAAGAGAGAAAATAAACCAGTAGTAATTCAGTTAAAAAATGAAAAGTATACTCGGTTAATTTTAGGAGTCAATAATCCCGAAGATGTCGTTGACTTGATTAATAACAATACTATTTAAATACTAAAAACAAAGAGACTAGCCATACCGAATTAATGCCATCTTTTTTTAGTCACAATAGGAATTAAAATAATTAAACCGGCCAGAAATATTGACCCGCCCACTAGCATACCCTTTAGTACGGATATAATTAATCCTGACAATATAATAAAAGTTGGTAATACAAGTGCATATTTTAATCCCTTATATCCTGATAGATATTTCTGCCATTCATACGTTAGACCAAGCGAACTTGAAGAATCAAAAGATTTGGCAGATTGCAAGAATCATCCGAACACCGCATGTTTCTGAAAGACTTTTCGTGGTGATTGCCAGTTGAGCGTTTTCATTGGCCTGGCATTAATCCAATGATTAATTTGATCTAATTCTTTCTGACTGATGGTTTCAATTTTGCGTTCTTTTGGGATAAAACGACGGACATATCGATTTAGCACTTCATTACTACCACGTTCTTCTGGTGAATATGGGTGTGCAAAATACATCGGTATGCCTAGCTGTTCTTCTATTTCATCATATTTTGCAAACTCTCGACCGTGATCAACTGTAATTGATTTAGCATTTTTTATACCCTTGAAAAACCTAATAATAGCTGGTGTCACTGCCTGACTATTGCGCCCACTGACATGTCTCATGATATGTTGTCGACTCAATCGTTCTGTGATGGTCACTAAAACATCGCCACGTGTTTTACCAGATTGCATCGTATCAACTTCAAAATGACCAAATTCTTGTCTTAATTGGACAGCTTTTGGTCGTTTTTCAATTGAACGGCCATGAGCAAAAACACGTCTACGGCCGTCAGATTGACGTTTACGTCGAATACCTTTATCAGGTAAATCTGATAACTTAATTTTAAGCAAACCATGATGAATCCAGTTGTAGATGGTCTTGAAAGCAATACCCAATACATGAGCAGCCGTTTCTGGTGACCACTTCAAGATACCAATGTGATGGTTCAAAAAAGCTGATATTTCAGGTGTTAGGGTCGGATGGCGACCGTGTTTGTGCCGATTACACTGGGCTAAATGATGAGCCTGTTGTGCATTGTATGGTTTAATTCGATTTAACTCGTAGGTAATAGTTGCAGGAGAACGCTTTAAGAAACGGGCTATTTCTCGAGTTGAATGATTAAGTTTGATCATTGTTTCAATGACAGAACGTTCGTGAGCTGATAAACTAGAAGACATAAGCTGCAGATCCTTTATGGTTGATTTTAGTCAATTACCATTAAAGTCTCTGCAGTTTTTTTATGCAAGGTGTTCGGTTTAATTTTACAATCTGCCATTTTAATCGATTTAAAGCATAGACCGTAAATAATACTAGAAATAACGTAGGAATAAATAAAATTCCCAGTTTGATAAAGTCCATAATATTACTAATAAGCAACACTATTAATAATAAGTCAGTAAACATCAGCATATTATATACTGGCCTTAAACTTTTTGTAACCTCCTTTTTTTCCATATATTCACGCATACCTCTATCCTCCTTAAGAAGCGTATCTAACGAAACTTGATAATAATCACTCAACTTAATCAAATTTATAATATCTGGATAAGAAATTTCATTTTCCCAACCAGATATAGTTTGACGCGTCACATAAAGATTTTGCGCAACTTGCTCTTGAGTTAAGCCTTTCTCCAAACGAGATTTTTTCAACCGATCACCAAATTTCATTTTTTACTTCCTTTCTTGATGTCTTTACTATCCTAAAAAACAATAAAAATAACAAGCAATTTTCTCTTGCGTAGTTGATATAAAGCTTTTTATCCAAAATTGATCTGGTCTAACATCATTTAACGACTTGCTTGATCCAAAACTAAATCAGTTTGGGCCATTGCTTCACTAGAGTGATTTAATAAGTGCATTACTAAACCAATGTTGTAATTCGATTGCATATAGACACGATAAGTACCCGTTTTACGCATAGTACGGGTGCCTAAATAGTTAATTCTTAAAAGGTCACCAACATTAGCCATAACCTAGTAACCTCTTTTTTAAGCGTTAGAATCAAGCCATATAGGCGTTGTTTTAATTATAAGGTAATAGCACCAACTATTTTATACACGTTAAAAAATTATTGAACCCTAAATATACTTTTGCAACATTGTACCTAATATATTGATAGACATATCTCCAAATTATTTTTGTCAAACGTGTGGCAATACATAATACTAAAGCACCAATGACTGGAACTAATACTAACAACCATGGATGATAAATTGATTGATCAACTACTGTTGACTGAAACAACCCATTATAAATCACAACGATTGTTGACACTATACTCATTGATCCAATAAAATACAAAAAAACATAACCAACGCTATTAATGTTCCTGCAGTGCCTAATAATATACCGTTAAAAACAACCAGTCCTAATATGGCAAACCAATTTAATTTTATTTTCATAACTACAATGCTCTTCCCCAATAACTCATGAATGTCGACTCCATATATATTTGAAATATCCTCTAATGCATTCAAAGTTGGTACTCTTACCCCATTCTCCCAACATGAAATAGTTTATCTGGTAACAAACAGTCTTCTGGCTAATTCCTCTTGTGATAGATTATAATCTTTTCTAATATCTTTTAGCCTAGTAGCAATATCTAGCATAAAGTTTATCCTCCTAGTTCATTATTTTATAAGTTTCTTAATCTACAAAGTAGGACCAAATTAGTTACATTGCCTATATAGCAGTAAAAAACAGATACCTAATTTCTTACTTGGTATCTGTTTTTGCTTTTTATATTAAGGAATATAAAATGCGCATGTTTTTGCAATACGCAACATATTAAAATGACCCATATATCAAAAATTCGGAATCAAATAAGTTGATAAATTCTTTTTCAACTCATGACTTGACTGAGCATGTCAACATAAATATTGTCGCACCCACACTATTGCTGATCATATTTATTCCATAACACATAGTATTGAATGTCCGGAATAATAAATGCGCAAGCAACCCAGCCATTTAAAACATAAAACGTAACTGTCATTGACAAACTATTCATACCCCATAATATGCTTAATATTAGCCACAATGATATGATCAACAAAGTAAAAGTACTAATGAGTGCACTATGTACTTTGAGTGCAATGTCACGATCCCGTTCATCTTTGGCAAAATATAGTTCATCTTTTTGGTTTACTACCTTGACATGGTATTTTTTAGAGACGTGATACATCTCATATATTGATGCTATAACCGACACTAATATTGTTACTGTAGCTAATTGATGCATATTATTAATCATAGAAATAGAAGACAAAACAAAACCTATTTGCCATATTTTGTTCATCCAGAAAGTAAAATGAACTATCTTTTTACTATCACTCATAATGTTGTTCCTCCATATTATCAACAAATAACTCATCGACAGACGTATGTAAAATATGGGCTAAGTTAAAAGCAAGCTGGAGCGACGGATCATACTTATTATTTTCAATGGCATTAATGGTTTGACGTGTCACACCCGTTAAATTTGCTAACTCTGCCTGAGATATTTTATTGGTTAATCTCAAATCCTTAATATAATTTTTCATCTCAGTCCTCTATAAATGTAAAAGATGTTTTACAATTATAGTAAAACATCTTTTACATTCATTGTCAACATTTAATTTTATTTTGTCTCATTAAAACAAATAAGTTGCCTGTAAACTCTTGATCAGATTACATTATTAAACGTGCCTAGATTTTATTGTTAAAAATTATTTTTTGTTACTGTCATAATGTATCCAAATTAAAAGGACGGCAAAAATAAAAGAGCCCCACGGATTTCCTTTATGTAAATATAAACATAATAACCCAAATAAAAACATAGCAATAGGAATTATCAATGTGTATTTGAAGCCTTTATCACCTGAAAAGTACTTTTCCCATGTGTATTTTAATCCTAAAGAGCTTGCTGTATCAAATTCAGCAAGATTATCTATAGACATTCCAATAAAAATAAAAACAAACAATATTGGTATGTAAAATACACCTAAACGAACTATTTCTAATATATTAGCGATGAATAACATTAGCAAAACAAAAAAAGCTAAGTTCAACTTCCAATATATTTTTTTCATATTTACTGACACATATTTCTTTTCTAAGTCTTCTCGCATACCTGTATCCTCTTTGAGTAAAACATCCAAAGAAATATGATAGTAATTACTTAGTTTAATTAAGCTCGAAATATCTGGGTAAGTTTTTTCATTTTCCCAACTAGAAATCGTTTGCCTAGTGATAAAAAGTTCATTCGCAACATTTTCTTGAGTTAAATTCATATCTAATCGTGCATTTTTTAAGCGCTCACCAAATTTCATAATGAGTCCTCCTGAGTTTGTAAATATAGTTTGAACATAAAATAAAAATAATACAAGCAATGATTTATTGCTTGTATTATTTCACGACTAAACAAGGCATAGTTAGCATCTATAACAATAAATGACAGATTAAATCAGATTCACCTAGTCAAATTTTTAAATTTTATTATCTAAGTATTGGACCAGCGTTATTATTAACATCATTTTTAGCTGTTGTTGAACCCTATAATGAAGCTTTGTGGTTCGGAGAAAATGTAATTGGATTCAATTTAGTTAGCTTTGATATGCCGTCTACTTGTTTTCCATTTAGTAGATTACCATTGTCAGTAAAATTCGTTCCACCAAATACTTTTACTATATCATTAATAGAGGCTGTAGGCACATCGAAGGTATTATTTTGAGCATAAATTTGTGATTGTTTACCAAGTCCAAAAGCGTACATAAATTTGTAAATAGATGAATTAGTGGCAGAATAATAATTATTGTAAATATGAACTTTTCCGAAACGAACACGTGGCTGCCGTTGAATGAGATTGTCAAAATGCTTGTGATGCATCGTTACTTGTAGTTTACCCAAATCACTGGTTTTAGAGTCACTATTACCTATGTTCATTGATTTATCATGGTTTTGTAACTGGTTATAAGATAAAGTCACGTTATTAGCACCATTTACAATATCTACTAATCCATCATGGTGTTGGTACTCACGACCATAATATGAACCATTTTTATTATCAGTTGGGCTACCATCAGAGAATTGATTATGGTTCAACCAAACGTTTGACCCACCATTAACTGTTAAATTATCGTATTGAGAATTCCAATTACCACTAGCTCCGTCTGTAGGATCCCATTGTGGGAAATAATCATAGGCATTTTCAAAGGTAATGTTTCGTACAATAACATTGCTACCGTTAATAATCATATTCCCACCGGTAATTTTAGCATTATTGGTACCAATTATTGTTGTGTTAGAAGGCACCTTATATTGGATTTGTTTAGCTTGGTTTTTTGGGGCCTTATCACGCGCTATTTCTTGAGTTCTCGTAGGCATTTTTTTACCATACTTAGTCGGATTGTAGGTATTTAAATATGTAGCAAAGTTATAACCCGCACCATTTGCATAATCTGCAGCAGTTAAAGTTTTCCCGTTACTTCCTATGTTCATATCTATTGTTCCAGAAATATAAATAATTTTAGCTGTTTGATTATTTTGATTTCCTAATGCGTTCATTAAATCAGCCCAATTAGATACAGCTAAAACTTTCGTTTCTTTATTCTTATTAGAGAAATACTCTTTAACGTAATCTATATCTTTGTCCTTAAACTCATAAATTGCAGCAAAAATCCTTTTGTTTTGATATGATGCAACCTGTTTATCTTTGACTTCATGAGTAGTAGCGTTAACCTGTTTGTCACGTAACATAAAAAAAGAAAAACCAACTAAACTAATAATTATCAAACTCATCACATATTTTTTCAAGCTGCATGCTCCTGTTACTTGTTTTCAACTGAAAAACATTTGAAAGAGACGACATAAATAACAAAATGGGCAAGTTATTTGAATTCAAACTAAAATATGCTCTATTGTTTACGTCATTTAGTGTATTAATTAATGCCGAGGGAGCTCAGCCAATTTTAGGATGAAATACTGTTACAAACAAAATTATAATAAAATTAACAATAAAAATAACGCAACTGATGTAATATTTTTATGTTGTTTAAAAACAAATACAACAGCCTTTTTGACTTTAGGTAAAAAATAAAGTAGGCATATGAACAACAGTATTATGCGATAGGCGGGGGCTAATCAAACGCAAAATACATCTTGTGACCATCCAACTTCAACTTAGCGTCAAATGATTTACCCTTTTTGCTCTGAAGTCCCTTTAGAGCATGTTTGTCATCTATAAGAAATCGGGATATTATGTTAGAACCAAGCAGATTATTATGCTTAAAACTGTTTTATGAAGTACAATCTACGTATAAGCAAGTTTTGAACAGCATCAATTAAAGGAGAAATTTAATACTATGGCAAAGATTGGTTGGATAGGATTAGGACAAATGGGGACTCCTATGGCAACACACTTATTACAAGATAATTCCCTAATGGTATATAATCGTACGTCAGCAAAAGCTAAACCTCTAGTTGAACAGGGAGCAACTTTGGCCCAAAGCGTTCCAGAATTGTTAACTAACAGTGATGTCATTTTTTTAATGGTTACTGATTTTTATGCTATCGAATCAATTATTGATGAAGATTTTTTGAGTCATATATCAGATAAAACCTTGATAAACATGAGTACTATTGCCCCCGCTGAGAGTCGAACAGTTTCTACTTGGATTACTGAACACAACGGTCAGTACGTTGAAGCTCCAGTTTCGGGATCAGTTTTTGCTGCAGAATCAGGATCGTTGTTAATTCTTACAGCGGGAACCGAGTCTATTGTTAATGGACTAGAGCCATTGTGGCAGGCCTTGGGTACTTACAAGTACAGTGGATCAATAGGGAATGGGACTGCACTTAAGTTAGTTCTTAATGCTTTACTTGGCATGTTTGGCGAAGCATATAGCGAAGCAATTCTATTAGGCGAAGCATTTGGATTATCAAAACAAGCTATTTTAGATACAATCAGTGAATCGGTCATCGGTACTCCATTCTTTGAATATAAAAAGACTTTATTTGCTTCTGAAAAATTTGATCCTCAGTTTATGCTAAAACATATTACTAAAGATATGAATTTGATCCAAGGTTTCATGCAGCAATCACATTTGAACTTACCAGTGGTTCATAAGGACGTGACTATTTATAATAAAACAAGTAGTAATGAAGACTCTAATTTGGATATGACTGTTGTTTATCAATATTTAAAAGATATGAAAGCATCAGAATGATTCTCACAGATGTATTTTGCGTTTGATTAGCCCCCACCTACCGCCTAATACGTTGGTTCGGTTGGTAAATATTTTTAAAGAAAATTGAAAATAGACAATGGGCATATTAAATAGCATGCGTCGTTTATCATCTAAACTTTCCAAATTGATATAAGTTTCATGGGTTAACTCTTTAATCACCCTTTTTGACACGCTCATGTCCATGTTTGACACTTTTATAGTTGCCTTGATAGCATTACTAGAATTGGTTGTTGGGTTGATTAAAAATTAACAAAAAATAACCGCCTTAGCTCTGCAATCTAGCGGTTATTTTAACTATATCAATAATGACATCGTTTTATACGGATCGACGTGGGAAGACTTGTTCACGCAAGGCTTCCTTTTCTTTTGCATTATATTATTATTTAATTTTTTCTACATAGTTCCAAACTTTATATAATATATCATTGCCGTCATGTTCTAATGTATAGTCGGTTAGATTCTTAATAATGCTCTGCAAATTTTTTCTGTTTATTTTAAAAATAGATGTTCTAAGTTTGATAATTTGATTTGTTGATGCAAATAACTTATAAATATTCTGCGCTTTAGAACTAAATGAATGATATAACCTTAAAAATATAGTATTCTTTTTAAAAATATAAAAAATTAAGATTGGATAATCAAAAATAGATAGTAACGGTCTAATTCATCATATAGAAATATATGTCAGCGATTTGAATAAAACTAATTTATTTTGAAACTTATTGCTTGTAAACCATCTAGGCTATACTGTCCACCAAAAGTGGGACAATGGTGTTAGCTACATTTTTGATGGAATCTACATTTTTTTTGTACAATCTAATAAAAAAACTCCGATATATAGTCGTACTCACATAGGGCTAAATCATTTAGCTTTCTCTGTAGATAGCTAAAACGAGCTGGATGAGATTAGATTGGCATTAATTAATGCCAATTACACAGAACTTTATTCTGACAAGTATCCACACGCTTCAGGTTTGCAAACCAATGCACTATATTTTGAGGACCCCGATCGTATAAAAGTAGAAGTTGTTTGCGAATTTTAAAATTCACCTAAAATTAAAAAGCACTAAATCTAGTTAAATAGCCTTAGTAACTTTCATTTTAATAATACAGTCTATGTTAACGAATAACTTAAATAGCAAAGAAATACTAAACGTTCGTATGCTATAGATATTATAAATTCTGTAAAGCTAAAATTTATAACTATACAAATATTTATAAAGAAAAAATAAAATAATGATCCCTATTACAATACCAATTATACTTCCCCAAATCACGCCAGTTAGAATAGCTTTACGAAATACTTCTCTAGGCATATTAGCTAGTTCAAAATTTTTGGTTAGTCGGATTAATCTATTACCAAAATAAATAATAATCGCACAATTACTTATTATTGCTAAATTTAAAATGATAAGAGCAGGCAAGGACAGGTTACCAAAAATTGGTTGGGTTACTAATATAAATAGACAGGCTAAGTCGGTGATAGTTGCAAAGTTTAGATAAATTTTTGTGCTTCTGATATCAGCCTGTTTTTTTATGTTTTCCACAATGTTTGATCCCTTCAATAATAAATTGTCTAAAGATAAATCAAATAATTGAGCTAAGATAATCAAGCTATCTATATCTGGCGTGGTTTTATTATTTTCCCAATTCGAAAAAATTTTTGTAGAAACAAAAATTTTTTCTGCTAGCTGTTCCTGCGTTAATTTATGATCTCTTCGCTTCTTTTTTAGTATGCTACTTATATCCATTTATTTTCTCCTTTATTTTAAGGAACGTATTCATTACTATCTATCCAATAAAGTCACTAGAAAATTAATTCATATATTGATGTATCAGTATTTAAATGGTCGATTGTACAATTAAACCGAACCTTGAATAAAAAAAGCCCACAAGTTAATGCGAGCTCACCAATAAATGGCATTTATTTATCATTTTTTCTGAAATATTTATCACTAATAAAATTAACTATAGGCGATAAAATTACAAAACCAACCACCATGTAAACAATATCCCAAAACCAAAACGGTGTGCCTAACATATCAGGGAACTTTTTTAAGATATATGACAATATAGATATCACAATAAAATTTTCGAATAAATGATTTTTCAAAATGGTTTACCTCTATTTATTGAGTCATATAAACAGAATTACCTGTTCTATCAGTTTTTTAATGTACTGCAACCCAACCACTTCCATTTTCATGGATAACGTTTTTATAAACATGGATACTATTTAAACACAAATGATAAACGTATGTCAACGCTGTTTGTAAAATTAATCACTTTTGTATACATAAAAAGCACCCAATGGGTCATAGGGATTTTTGAATTAAATTCCAGGTAATTTATTTTCTAGTTGATATGTTTGTGTTAAATACTTGGCAATTGAGTATAAGTCATCAATGTACATAATTGCCAAACCATTTAATACCTTAATAATAATTACATCATTAACATTTTTAAATATTTCTGGCTCTATTTTCTGATAAAATGCCTTAAAATCAGCTAAAGTATATTTACTAATGTCATTATTATGTACTAACATATGTGTTCTTGTTAATACCTTGGAAAAAGTTTCCTCAGTACCGCCAAGGTCTTGTATAACAAGTGCTATTGACACTGGTCTTATATACGAATCCCCTAGAAATGTTGCCATTTCCATTAATATTTGTCCTTGTAGTCTAACATCTTCAAACATTTATATACCCTCAATTAATAAGCTAATATTACACTTTAACCCACTTGCAATACCGCGATGCTTGTTATCTTCCATACTTCCTTGCAAACCTCTAAATTTTGCAATCTAAAGGCTGTATTCTGCACTATGTTCATAATATTTTCACATAATTCATTTTGTATAAACATGAATACTATTCAACCTTAATGTTAAACGTACGTCAATGCTTTTTCAAAATTAATCATTACTTCTTTGGAAGGTAATCTATTTTACGAAACCTAAAATGAACCCGCTAACTTTACGAACATTTAATTTGTTCAAGTTAGCGGGTTCATTTTATTGATTTACGTAGACCTTTTTTATTATATTAGGCGTGCGTAATGTGATTTTTTGACTGTGTTGATGACTGACCATAATAGGCATTATCACCGTGCTTCCTATAATAATGTTTGTCTAACAAGTATTGCGGAACATGAATTTCTGATCTTGTTGACTGCAAAGCATGGTAACTAATTTCTGCTGATACTTCCAATACTTTAGCATTGTATACAGATTTTTCTGGAGTCGCACCCCATGTAAATGGGCCATGTTGACTGACCAAGGCAGCAGGCGTCGCGTCTGGGTCAAGCCCACGATTCTCAAACTCTGTTACAATGACTTTTCCAGTATTTAGTTCATAGGCCGTTTTAATTTCCTCTTCACTTAGAGCTGGTGCACAAGGAATATCCCCATAAAATGTATCGGCGTGCGTTGTACTGACAGCTGGTATATCCATTTTTGCAGCAGCAAACGAAACGCCCCAAGGCGAATGCGTATGCGTGATACCACCTATATTTAAAAAATGTTGATAGAGATAGGCGTGTGTAGGTGTGTCACTAGATGGATTGAGATTACCTTCTACAACTTCCCCATCCAAATTAACCACAACCATATCGGAAGGTTTTAATTGGTCATACTCAATGCCAGAGGGCTTTATTACAAATAGCCCTTTTTCACGATCAATGCCTGATACATTTCCCCATGTGAATGTTACTAATCCTAATTTAGGCAACGCCATATTAGCCTTATAAACTTCATTTTTTAGCTTTTCTAACATAATTACACCTCGATTGAAATTCCAGATTTGGTTAGTAAGTCAACTATAAAATCGTGAGCATTCTCAATTTTATTAATGCAATCGCTCTCTTTCTCAGACCACATCTCAATTGTAAATGTCCCCTGATAATCTAGACGTCTTAACGTCTTAAATAATCCTAAGAATCCAACATTCCCTGTTCCAAAAGGTACATTTTTAAATTTTCCTGGTGTACTTTGCGTAACCGAAAGCGTATCTTTGACATGTATAGCAATAATACTGTCTAATCCTTCTGTCAAATCCTCTCCCGGATTATTTTCAGGCCAAGCTGATATATTGCCTAAATCTGGATATGCCTGAAGCCAAGGTGAAACAACGGACTTCTTAATTTTCTTCACCTTGGCAATCGAATTAATAAAAGTGTCATCCATTGTCTCAATGGAAGTCATAACCTGGTTTTCAGCTGCATAGTCAACTACTCGTTGCAAGTTTTCAATGAAATTTTCACGTGTTAACACTGTCTTAGAGCCATAATACTCATCATACCCAGCAATCTGTATATTCCTGATTCCTAGGTCTTTAGCCAAAATAATTGCTTTCTTACACATGCTATATGCTTGAGCGTATATTTCTGGGTTCTCAGATCCGAGAGGGTATTTTCTAAGCGCCGATAGCATCATTGTATCAATGGGTATGCCAGTTTCATACACATCTCGAACTAACTGAAATCGTTGTTCCTTATTCCAATCTAAGCGTTCAATACGTTCATCGGTCTCATCAATTGACATTTCTACAAAAGAAAACCCATGTTTTTTTGCTAAATTAAGCTTATCTCGCCAGGACATCTGAGCAGGTAATGACTTTTCGTTAATGCCAAGTTTTGCCATTGTTACGCCCAATACTTTTTAATCTCATTTTGAAAATCTTGGGCTGTCTTAGCAGGATCCTTTTGCCCAGTTATT
This sequence comes from Leuconostoc suionicum, assembly GCF_001891125.1. NCBI lineage: Bacteria > Bacillati > Bacillota > Bacilli > Lactobacillales > Lactobacillaceae > Leuconostoc > Leuconostoc suionicum. Next base: position 1,948,611 of record NZ_CP015247.1, read on the forward strand.
GCACGTCCTGCAATAAATGTGTATACTGGAACACCTTTGAATAATTTAATCGTATCGATATTTAACCCACCTGTAACAGATACTTTGAACCCCATATCCACGAAACGTTTTACAATGTCCAAATCTTTTTTACCCCACACCTCTCCTGCTAATAATGCATCTCGACTTTGGTGATAAATAACTTGTTCAATGCCAATTTTTTGCCATTCTTTAGCCCGTTCCCAATTCCATGCTGAATAGAGCTCAACTTGAATGCCGTCCAACACAGATTTAGCTGATTTCATTGTCGCAATTGTCGCTGAGTCAATGACTGTCATCAAATCTGCACCCGCGTCTTTAGAATTTTGCGCTACAGTAGATCCTGCATCCGCACACTTAGTATCAGAAGCAATGATTTTATCTGGAAACATTTCTCGTAAAACTCGGATAGCTTGTTGCCCAGCTTGTAACTCTAAAATTGTACCAACTTCGACTATATCAACAATTGGGCCTGCTAAATGAGCAATTCTGGCCGCATCTGCTAACGTATTTTGATCTAAAGCAATTTGTAAATTAGGCTTCGTCATTTTTATATCCTCATTTCTTATATTTTTCTTCAAAATCTGTTTCATCAATGATGCGTTGGGTGATTTCTTTATCACTCATAACATTTTTCACACCAACAACTGTGACGCCTTTTTTAGCTGCATCTTCAAACATACTTACAAAATTCAATGGTGTGAAAACAGCGTCATACTGAGTTGCTGTCGATTTCCCTTCAGCAATACTCGTATGATTTATTTTACTGATCGGAATACCCAACTTTTTCATTGACTTTTCAACACTCTTCATCATCATTAAGCTAGTGCCTGAACCATTGGCACAAGATACTAAAATATTCATAATAACTTCTCCTTTTCTTTTTCAATTTGAATATTGTTTATTCAATTCCCTTATTTTCTTTATACGCATCGTAGTCCTCAACCATTAAGAAATAGTTTTTTGGATCTTTACGATATTCTAGTTGAGGAATCAAGAGTAAGATTGCCGCTACTAGTACTACTCCAAAGTAACCTAAGTATTTCAAAATAACTGTAAACACTGGCCAAACCGTATCCCAATCAAACATACCCAAGTAACCACCAAACTTAGACATACCAATCCATGTTGAAATTAGCGCAGCACCAACTACTTGAATAATGCCTGAAAAGAAGGGTAATATCATCGCCGCTTTTGCACCCGCACGATTATTGGCAATAACACCAAAGACCGCATTATCGAAGAAGAGGGGGATAAATCCGGCAATAATAATTGTTGGTGAATGGAAGATCATCAATGCACCAATAGCTAAGAATTGGCCCAATGCACCAAACAAGAAACCTATGGTTACTGCGTTTTGTTCTCCAAAAGCAAATGTTGCAGCAACGTCAATTCCAGGCACAGAATTTGGCAAGATTGTGTCACTGATTCCTGTAAAGCTTTCAGTTAATTCGCCAACGAAGGTACGAACCCCTAGTTGTAAAATTGCCAAATTGACAGCAAATCCCAATGATGTAGTCAAGATGTAGAAGAAGAAACTAGTTCCCTGGGCTAACCCTGAAGTCCCATTACTAGTAATAAACAATTGATGAAAATAGTTTTCTCCTAGCACAACCATGATGATTCCAAAGAACACGAACATCAGGATAGCCGTTGCTACCATGTTTTCATTGAATATTCTCAAAAATCCAGGGAGCGTTATATCTTCTAAACGTTTTGCTGATTTATTTTTGCCTTTATCAGAAGATTTTTTCATTTTGTCAGAAATCCACGCAACCAAAGCAATTCCAAACATTTGCTGATGCGCTACGGCAAATCCTCCACCATCTGTAAGTTGTTGTGTTGCTTTGATGGTCATATTCGATCCAACCGCCCAATATAAACCGAGTAACACGCCCATCACCAGCAATACTTCAATTCGCCCTAAGCTAGGAATGGCAAAGAGTAGAATCCAAAATGCTGTCGCTGCTTGTTGCACTTGAACATTTCCTGTTGTAAATACTGCACGTAACTTCGTATACTTTGAAAAACGAACCAATAAAATATTGAAAACAAATGCAATTAACAACAGAATCATTACGTCACCAAACGAACGGCCAAATGTTTTCTCTAATCCGTCCGTAACAGCATTTTGACCAAAATACGGATCAATTACTGTCGCTGTGAGATGGAAACGATCTTTCAAACCTGTTAAAATCGGACGAAAACTGGTCACTAATCCGTTTGATCCCACTATCAGAATCATATAACCAATCGTGGCTTTTAAAAACCCAGCCAGACTTTCATACCAAGGTTTCTTTTCTAACATGTAACCAATTAACACTATGAATCCAATCATATATGCTGGCTGAGTTAAGATATTGTCGGCAAAGAATTCCCAAATTCTTAATATTCCTGCTAGTATGCTATCCATTTTATTCTCCTCATTATTCTGCAGGGATACTCTCAAAATGATTCATAACTTGATTAAAATCATCTAGTGTTTCGATATTAGATAACGCTTCAATCATGCCATCGGTCATTAATAAAGTCATCAAATTTTGAATATTTTCCAAGTGTTGTTCTTCATTTTTAGCAGCCAGTGTGAAAAATAGTTTTCCTTGTTTTTCTGGATTCCCTGCTTCAAAAGACACCATCTCACTGAATTTAGCAAAACCAATACCTGTTCCTAAAACGCCGGGTCCAGTAGCCAATGCATGTGGCATCACAACTCCTGGAACTATTACAATATACGCACCATTGACCTCGACGTTTTTGATGATTTCATTTATATAAGCGTCAGTGATAATTCCTTTTTCCTTTAAGTTCTCACTGGCAATACGTAGTGCTTCACGCCAATCTTGCGGTGTCTCGTCATAAATACGCACCAAATCATTATCATGAAAATATTTAAGCATCGTCATTTTATTACTCCTTTAGAGGAATGATGGGAATGGCACATCATTGTCCGTTGAAAAGACATCTGAAAATCCTCGGTCATAATGGTATTGAATTTCATCCTTATCTTGTGGGAATGTATAACTACCGCCAACCTTCCATACAAATGGATGGAACTGATAATTAAGCGTGTCCTTCTTCATTTGCCAAAGTTTTACGATTTCTTGTGGATCAGCATCAAAGTTAGACCAAATATCATAGTGAACCGGAATAACCACCTTTGCCTTTAAATCTTCTGCTGAACGAAGTACATCAATTGATGTAACCTTATCAGTAATGCCTCTTGGATTTTCTCCATAATTAATAATTTCAACATCAATATCATTTTCATTACCATGCTTAGCAAACATATTAGACATATGGGAATCAGCCGCATGATACAAATTACCACCAGATGTTTTAAGTAAGTAGTTCACTGCAATTTCGTCCATATCCTGTGGTAAGGCACCTTTAATTTTCACATCTGGTTCTACCGTTAATAAAGCTGTGCGATCGAAGGCTTCTAAAGCTTTAATCGTTACTGATTTTACCGTGACCTCATCCCCTGGATGAACTACAACAGTACGATCAGTTGGCACTCCCCAACTTTCCCAGATATCAACGACTGCCTGAGGTCCAATAAACTTTGTTTCGGGGCTACTATTTTTTAGCACAGCTGCTGCTGTATTAATATCTAAGTGATCTGAGTGGATATGTGTTACTAGGAGTGCATCTACGTTCTTTATAGCATATGGGTCAATAACAAATGGTTGCAAACGTAGATTGGGTTGCATTTTTTGAACACCACTCATTCGCATCATCTGGTGCCCTTTTTTCATTAAACCGGACCCATGCGATTGTTTTCCAGTACCGTTCCACAAATCTACTAAGATGTTGGTATTTTCGTGTGTTTTAAGCCAAACACCATTATTGGCCAGCCACCACATTCGGAAATTATTTTCCGGTACTTGTGATGCTTCAATTTCTTCGTTTAACCAAGTTCCCCACTCTGGAAATGTATTCTCAATCCAGTTTGCACGTGTTGCTTCTTGAACATTCTTTGCTTTTACCATAGTATTTAAACCCTTTCTATAAATAACTAAACCTTTAAATGTATGCGCTTACATTATTTACTACAACTCTATTATTAAACATGCTAAAATAAAAAAGCAGTCCCATTCCGCCACAAAAAGAGCGCTCTAATGAGACTGTTTACCTTCTCTTCCACATTGTAAAATAAACATAAACTAGGGATGAAATTATTTGTTCACATATAAGAGAGGAACGATTAAAAATGCAAGTGTCGAACATGAATTATGCGAAATTTATTAATTATATAGCCACACAAGAACTATTACCAAATGTACAAACAATGGCAAATCGTTTGAACTTGTCTAGCCGTAAAATTTATTATCTACTTCAGGCCGCGAATTCCGATTTGCGTTCATCAAATCAGCCTTTTCTTGTTCCAAGCACAAAAATTTCAGATTCTCAAATTTCTGTATTAAAAAATAAATTATCACAAGCGCCGTCCGATGAATACCTTACTTCGTATGAACGGCAGCAGATTATGGATATTTGTATTGCTCTCCCCTTAAAAAAATGGACTTTATCTGCATTTCAATCTTTATTTGATGTATCCAGAAATACCGTACTACGCGATATCGCAGATTTAAAAAAGAGAAAAAAATTTCGACCTGAATTTTCTAAAAAAAATGGTTTTGAGTTTAAGGAACCACGCTATGATTTATTAGTCCATGCATATAATAGTCTAATGCTACTGCAAAGTCACAGAAACCCGCTTAACTACTTTATTCACTCACTAGATGGCGAGCCCTCTCACTCCAAATTTCTGCTAGTCAGTGAAAAATTGAAAAATATGTACAAAGATTCTTTGGAAAAAAGTATTTCTATTTCTAATGCATTGACACTCACTATTTTTTCTGTTGTTTCTTCAATGTATAGTAGCCATCATTCTATTACTGAAGAAATGCTGTTCAATGATTCTGATATTACATCCTTTACGAAACGACGAGAACATAACATCATTCAAGATTATGCTCTTGTAGCAGAAACTAATTTTTCGATTCACATACCAACTTCTGTGAAACTGTTTTTAACGCTACAACTTCTTAGTGTTACCAAGGAGCAGGATGATCACTTTAGCTCACACTCGTTTCAGGATCTCCTGATTCTAAGTGAACACATTGTGGATGCTTTTATGACTATTTCTCACATCACCAGTAAAAATACTGAAAGAAAAATACTGATCCGAGAAATTCAGACTCAACTCAAACCATTTTGGTACGCTGTTCGTTATCAAAATATTACTGTCTACGAATATTTATATCACGAACCACTTTTTGAAAAGTATGTCGTAGAATCCCTAAATCAATTAACTGATAGCGCTTTATATAACCATTTATTTCCTTACGGTTTGCTTCCAGATCAAATCAGTGTTCTAGCCATGATATTCTACAATTTCAGCCTATCTCAGCAAAAAGAGACCAAACTGAACATATTGATGGTTACATCCCTGCCAATATACAGCCAGAACTTATTTAAAACTATCATTGAAAAACACAGTACTGTCCCATGCGCACTGACTATTCAAGCGCTAAATAGCTTTGATAACTCATCAAACAATGTCAATCAATTTGATTTAATTATTACTGAATCTACCGAAATCAGTACTAAACAACCAACATTTCTAATCGACAGTGAATTGAAAGAAAGTGAGTTCGATCGTCTTAAGACTGTTATATCGCAAATCAATCCTATGGAGAAAATCACAAATGACAAATAAAATAAAAATGATTGCCCTAGACATGGATAATACACTGCTTCGGCCAGATAAAACCTTATCCAAAAGGAATACAAAAGTTCTACAAAGTCTACACACTATGGGAAAAAGTATAGTACTGACCACTAGTCGTCCATTCCCCAACGTACAGCCTTTCCTTTCACAACTACAATTGAATCAAGTTAATGATTACGCCATTCTATTTAACGGAGCAATTATCAAAAACATATATACAAATCAAAATCTGATCAATCATGTTTTTACTCTTTCAGACGTTGATGAGGTGTTTAACTTAATACATAATATTCGTTTGCCAATTGACCTTGTTACGCAAAACAACGTATATTCTATTAAAGATTTTGGAAAATCTGGATATGTTGAATTAGTAGGGAAGCTTATTCCTTATTCAGAAAAACTTTTATCTGAATTAACTCCAGATTTGATGTTTAATAAATTTGTCGTCTGCGCTACGGATACAGAGTTAAATTATTTAGAAAACGTTCTCCAACACACACCCATACTAACTAAAAATATAAATTTTGTCAGATCAAGAAGAAATTTATTAGAGTTTGTTCCAAATAAGGTTAATAAGGGCGCTGCATTATCAAAGCTACTCAAACAGTTGTCATTGACTCCAGATAGTTTAATGGCCTTTGGCGATGAAGCGAATGATTATTCTATGTTGAGCTTAGCCAGAGTTTCAGTAGCTATGGATAATGCCATCCCATCTATTAAAAAAATATCAACAAACATTACTAAGAGCAATGCCGAAGACGGCGTGGCTGAATTTTTGGAAAATTATTTTTCATTGTAGTAGCTATGAAATAAATCAATTTTCTCACTCAATCGAAATTCTTGACAAAACCATACTATTTTCCTAGGATAATATCTATGTTGACTAAATCATATGTATCTTATGATTCAGATATTTCTCAGAAAGTGGTGAAACTGTAATGCCCTTATTTATTCTTGGATTAGTCATTGGCTTTGGCTTGCCTATACAAACCGCTGTTAATTCCAAACTTCGAAGTGTGCTTGGTTCTGCATTTAATTCTTCATTAGTTTCATTTGGTGTTGGAACAATCTTTCTAACAGCTGTAACCCTAGTAACTACTCATTCTCTCACGATTAATGGTTCCTTTTTTTCAACTGAGCCTTGGTGGATTTGGATTGGTGGTGCGTTAGGTGTCGTCTATTTAACCGGTAATATTATCTTATTTCCTAAATTAGGTAGTGTCCAAACTGTCATTATGCCAATTCTTGGTCAAATTGTCATGAGTATGCTCATTGATAATTTTGGTTGGTTTTACTCTAAGCAACATGATTTTACTTGGTTTAGAGGAGTGGGCGCCCTACTAGTTTTAGCCGGCGTCTTTCTTTCTGTTTCATTAACGCAACTAGTATTAAAGCAAAAGAACAGTCCAAAAGAAGCAACTTCACAAAATAATGAGTCAAACTACATAAGATTACCTTGGCAATTTCTGGGATTTGTAACCGGTATGCTTAGCGCTCTCCAAACAGCTATTAACGGACATTTAGGTAAAGTAATTAACTCCTCACTTAAGGCAGCTCTTATTTCATTCCTAGTCGGGTTTATAACACTGCTTATTATTGTCTTAATAAATCACTATGCTCATAAACCAAAACAAGCTATCCAACTTGTACAACAACCTTGGTGGATTTGGATTGGCGGTATCATTGGGTCTCTATTTGTCTTAGGAAATATTTTTCTAGTGCCGTTACTAGGCACTGGGTTGGTAGTTGTCATTGTTTTAGTTGGCCAAATTGCTGGCAGTCTGCTCGTAGACCAATTTGGGTGGTTTGGAGCTAAGAAAAATCCCATTTCAGCCATTCAACTTTTGGGGTTATTGTTCATGGTTGGTGGCGTTGTTTTAATTAAATTCTTTTAAAAAGTAAATAGAATTATTCACCAACTTAAAATAAAGAATACAAAAAACGTAAAACACCCATAAGTGTCTTACGTTTTTTTAAGTGTCGACAAAATACATTTTGATATTGTCTATCGCAAGATTCAAAGTCCTATATTCAGCCACTGTTTAAAATGATTAACCGTACTTTGTGGTACATACCGCAAATGAATAATATGATGCCCATCGCCATCCCTTACAATGATATCAAGGTGCAGTACTTTTTTTCTAAAAAGTGTTATAAATCCTCTTTCTCGCACCCCTTGAATCTTATCACGACGAATATAATAACCTTCCCTGCTAAAACCATTGCTTCGCTGTATATACACCAATTCTTGATTAAAACCAAGCTTTTGATCGGTAATGGTCAGTATGTTCTTTAGAATTAGTATGGCTATTATTACTATGAGGATAAAGAAGAATAACAATATGTATGATCTTTGTAGCATGCTTGGAAAATAAAATATGACAACAGAAATTACAAAAACCATTATAAAAATGTTGCGCAAAACACTGAAACGGACCTGATACCAAGCCGCTTTATCAATATTACTTACTTGCCAATGATCCACATCAAAATCAATAGACGTTAAAACCTTTTTTAAAGTAGTCATGATTTTATCTATTGACGCCACAGGAATAAGAACCGTTTGGGCATCTTTTTCATCCTGACTCGCCGAAAGCAATACATTAACACTCACTAATCTTACCAAACGCCTTAGTATTGTTTGACGAAGTTGTATCGTTTGTATTCGATTAAGTTTTAGCTGCATCGTTTTATGCGCTAAAAACCCACGTGAAATGTCTAAATAATTATTCTGATGTTTAATTTTAAAATTAAAATATCGATTAAATATTCTGAAAAAACCGACAAATATACCAACAATCACGGTTGAGACAAAAAGAATACAGAATCCTGTCACAGATTGATGATTAAAGAAAGCTTCAAAACTCGATTTTAAATTCTTTGGTAACATCTCATCAACTTGAGACCAAAGAGTGAATAATACGACAACGCCACCTAACCCACCTAAGGATGTCAGCGCATAGACGACCAGCTCCTTAGTGGTCACCTGATATTGAATTTTTGTTGTTTCAACTGTCTCAGATTCTTTCTTAATACTATTTTGAGCAACTCGAAGTTTTTGTTCAATTAGGTTAGCCTGTTTTATAGTTAATGCATCAAAAATTACATCTGGTTTTCCCTGACCTGACGTATCAATTTGCATGCGCACAACATGAAAAGGCTGATAGTAAAAAGGTATCGTACGCGTTATTGTTTGAATTCGTTCAAATGGAATATGCAGCTGATTTTTATTGATAATACCTTTTTTTACAGTTAATTCGTGTTCATCAAACTCAAAGATAAAGAAAAACCACTGTACCCAAGCGCTTAGCAACAGAAGTAATAAGGTAACAATCACAATGATAGGAAAATATGTGAATCGGCTCCCATTCATATTGAATAATCCCAAAAGAATCGGCCATACAATCAACTTTATATTAGTTAACAAATTGATAAAAACAGCAAACAAGCTTTGGTGTTGTTTAATCATCAGAAGCTACCTCACGTGCATGTAAAGCAGCTGTCACCAATTGACCTCGTATTTTTTTGGCGGTCAATTCCTCTATTTCTTTAATCTCAAAACCATGTGCAGCAGTTTTGATTGACAGGTCCATTAATTTGAACCGACGTAAAATAGGTCCCTGTGTTGTATCAACATTTTGAATACGATTTAAGGGGATTGTCTCTACTTTTCTAAATACAAAGCCTCGATAAATATAAACCGCATGGTCATCTATATAGTAACGTCTAAAGTGATAAAAATAATTAATCAATGCCATATGAATAAGCGGTATCAACACAACTATTAACATGAAAACTACAGCAATATTTGTATAAATATCCCTTTTCGATTGTAAAAAAAGGATATAAACAGTGGCTAGTCCTATAAATGTAAACAAAAACCAAATAACATCATGGATCAACCAAACAAATTTGGCTGTTTTGGGTAATTGCACGGCATTTTCTGGTATCATATTCTTCTCTCGATCACTCTAAAATTATAATATTTAGTTTATCAAAGCAATTTACCGGATGCAAAAAGTGACATAAATTTGAATTACTAAAGTCCAATATGAAAGTATTTGGCATATATTTCCGTTAATTAGCTCTCCAAACTAATCTCATATGTTTTCTCAACAAAGTCTTTAATAACCGTCACTAATTCAACTACTGATGGAGATGCCACTTTATTTTTACCAGTTACCAATACGATTTGTCTCGTATAAGACTGATGAAATGGATAAATCTCCACATCCCCTTGAATTTTTTTTAGCGCTAATTTAGGCAAAATGCCAAACCCAATTCCTGCCTCCACCATTGAGATAATGGACTGGTCATCAATAGAAAAATTGATTGAATTAATTGTAACGTTGTAATCATCTAAAACTGACTTTGTATCACGGTCATAATCTATCTTTTGCAGTACAAATTTTTGATTAATAATGTCTTGTTGCGTAATACTTTTCTTGTTTTTAGGCACAAAACCTGCTGGCGTAACACAATGTATTGGATCCTCAATTAACGGAATAGTTGTTAGATTGTCTGTGACTGGTAATGTGGTAAAACCAACATCAATTTCTCCCACCTTAACTTTTTTACTAATGTCCTCAAAGCTACCTTGAACAATTGATACTTCAATGTCAGGATACTGTTTAGAAAACGAACTAAGAATTTTCGGCAACCAATTGATACAGACACTACTAAATGCACCAATTTTGATTGATCCTGAACGTAACCCTTTAATATTGTTGCTCATTTGCAATAAATCTGTTTCATCATCTAATATTTGTTGAATAAACGGTAACACCAGCTCACCATCATGAGTTAACGTCATGCCAGAGCGGCTACGTATTAGTAATGGAAATCCTAATTGTTCTTCAAGCTGATTAATTGAGTGACTGACTGCACTCGGTGTGACATTAAGTACTTGAGACGCTTGATAAAAGGACTGGTAACGAACAACTGTTGCAAAAACCTGATAAGAAAATGTTGACACAATAACTCCTTAGAATACTTTTTTTCATGTAAAACTGAAAAAGATTAATTTTATTTATTATACAAGATAATTTACTATAGAACATAGTGACTGGGAGGAAAATGTAATGAGTCAACAACAGAAATTATCACGTACCCTATCTGGACGTCATATTAATATGATTGCCCTTGGAGGGACAATTGGAACTGGGCTTTTCTTAGGGGCTGGTGATTCGATCCAAAAAGCTGGGCCCACTATTCTATTAGTTTATATCATAACTGGCTTTTTCGTATTCTCGATGATGCGTGCCCTTGGAGAACTATTATTAACTGATCATAGTCAGACTGTTTTTATTGGATTTATCAAAAAATATCTAGGTGAGCGCACCGGTTTTGTCATGGGTTGGACCTACTGGTTGGGTTGGGTTATTATTGCAATGGCTGAATTGACAGCCATTGGTAAGTATATGCAATTCTGGTTTCCACAAACCCCGGCCTGGTTGTGGGAGCTATTATTCCTAGGTATTCTTTACAGCATGAACATTATCGCTGTTAAGGCATTCGGAGAAACAGAGTTTTGGTTTGCCTTAATTAAGATTGTTGCTATTGTAGCCATGATTTTAATTGGCGTTGTCATGGTTGTTTTTCATATACGTAGTGAGGCTGGCGTTACGAAATTGTCAACTTTATGGCAGCATGGTTTAATTGCAAATCATGGTAACAATTTATTAGCAGCTTTTCAAATGGCCTTTTTTGCGTTCTTAGGTGTTGAATTTGTTGGTATTACAGCTGCTGAAACAAAAAATCCATTACAAACTATTCCAAAATCAATTAACTCTATTATTATTCGGATTCTTATTTTTTATATTGGTGCTTTATTGGCTATCATGACAATCCAACCTTGGACAAACTATAGCGCCAACACTTCACCTTTTGTGCAAGTTTTTTCTGGTATTGGTATTCCTGCAGCGGCTGGTATCATCAATTTTGTTATTCTGACCGCAGCTGCTTCGTCACTGAATAGTGCGCTGTTCACAACTGGCCGCATGATTTTTTCTTTGTCACCTAAGAATAGCTTTTTTAATAAGCTAAATAAACACTACATCCCAATGCGTGGCATCACACTATCAGCAGTTTTAGTCGCTTCTGTTATTGGATTAAACTATATTTTCCCAGAAGATGCATTTGGAATAGTTACTTCAACTGCTTCAGCTACCTTCATTGTTATTTACATCTCGTTACTTTTAACACATATTAAATATCGAAAATCAGAACAGTTTGCTAATGGTGAAAAATTGTTCTTAATGCCTGGTGCACCCTTCTCAAATTATTTAACTATTTTGTTTATGGCTACTGTTTTCTTAATCTTATTATTTTCACCCAACACAATGGTAACAACAATATTAGCAATCGTCTGGTTTATCGTTCTCTTTACGATTAGTCTTTATAAAATCAAAAAATAACACTAAAAAAGGAAGACATATCTTCCTTTTTTGATTACTTCAGTTGTTTTAAACCTATGCCAGTTAGTGCAGAAGCAATTGACATCACAGGTGACAACAATGCAAACAGTGTGAATGGTGCAAAAGCTAATACCGATACACCTAGCGTCTGTGCTGCAAAAGCACCTGCAACACCCCATGGTACTAAATAATTTGTTACTGTCCCACTATCTTCAATTGTTCTTCCCAACGCCAGACCAGATAAGTTCACACGTGTAAAGCTGTCTTTAAATAACTGCCCAGGTAAAATGGTTGCTAGATATTGTTCCCCAACCAAAAAGTTGGCGCCAATACCTGTTAATAACGTTGCTAAAACTACTGATCCTTGGGATTGCAAATGTCCTACAACGGGTGCCATTACAGCTTTCAATATACCCAGACCATCTAATAAACCACCAAGAGCTAACGCTAACATAATCATCATTACGGTATCCATCATTGAAGACATACCGCCACGATTCAGTAAAAGAATTAAGGTAGGATTGTTACTTGTCGTCTTGAAACCATGAACTAATAGGTCAGAAAAATCAGATACACTGTGTTGTGCTAAAAAAGCCGCACTGGAAACCAAAATGTTAATCATTAAGGCCGCAATAGCTGGAAGTTTAAACCAAGCGGTGACTACCAGCACAGAAAGTGGCACAATAGCCCACCACGTTGGTTGCAATAATGGTAATAATGAAGCAATTTTTTGTGTTGTTCCCACACCCGAATGATGGCCGAAGCCAAGCATAATTGTCACAAGAAAAGTTACCCCGAAAGCAGGTAATGTTGTCCACATTAAATTTTTGATATGCGCGAATAAATCTGTCTCTGAAATGGCACTTGCTAGATTAGTTGAATCAGACAAAGGAGAACTTTTATCCCCAAAAATAGCGCCAGAAAGAATAGTTCCAGCAACCAACGCTGGATTTAAACCCATTAACGTTCCTACACCCATTAACGCCACACCAACAGTTGATAACGTTGTAAACGCGCTCCCAATTAACGTGCCTACTATGGCGGAAGTTAACAAAGCAGTTGGTAAAAAGAACTGGGGATTTAGCATTTTAAATCCAACCCAAACCATCGTAGGAATTACACCTGTAGCAAGCCAAAGTGCTATCAGGGCGCCTATCAGTAAAAATAAAAACAACGGTACTATACCCGAAGTGATTCCCTTAATCAAGGCTGCTTGACTTTCTTGCCAACTCACACCTCGTAACCGAGCGACTAGGACAATCATACTAATTACTAGTAAGATAGGCACACTCGGCGATAATCCAAAACCAATAACAGCAGTAGCTAAAATAAAGATTACAACGATCAACAATGTCGTCGATAGCTTGGTAGTCAGTTTGTTTTCCATGTTTATCTCCCGCGAATAAGAACTATATTTCTGCAATAAAAAACGTCCCCGCTGTTATAAAAACAGAAGGGACGAATCGACATTTACAGAAATCCGTGGTACCACCCAGCTTACGCGTCAAAAACGCATCACTTTAGCATTTGATAATGTGGTGCTGCCCACATTGATTATTGATAGCTGTATTTCAGATAACGACACCTGCACAGTTTTCACCAACCACTGCTTCTCTTCACACCGAATGCCAATCTTACTAGTTATTTATGCTATCCACAAGAGCTTTATTCTACTATACAAATACAATATCTGTCAAATTAAACATACTTACTTATTAATTAATTCAAGACCATATTTATTCGAGAGTACTTTTTCAGATATATTATTCAACGATGTTTCTTTATTTTTGAGAGATGCTACCAAGTCTGTTTTAATTTTTTGGCTATCCAAAAGTGCGTCAGGTTTTGTATTAGTAAATTGGTACAGGGCATCAGTATCGACTATTCTGAAAACATGCTCTTTACTTTCATAAATTACCGTTATATATTGTTTTAACCATTCATTTTTACTCTTAAGCATAATTGAAGCCCACCTTTCTTAACCACATTGTACACCTAGCAAAGAAACTTTATCTAGATAAAGACATGTGTCTGCTCGAATGAGTTCAATATAATTAACCGAATGTTTGACTGTGACTAATTTAATATAGTCAAGTCTATTATCTTAGCTTCTTGTCTAGCCCTTCCATTGGTGCTAATGCATTTTGGTAGTCCTCTTTCGTTTCGGCGTCATCAGTAAAATGCATGACGGAATAAAAGGACTTTCTTAAATAAACTTGCATGACAGATGGAATAGTCAATTCTTCCATATCAGATGGACTGATCAAAGTACGGATACTCCCCAAATCATTTTTTTCAATCTTTTGAATCCATTGTGGCTCTCTAATGAATTCCCGACCAATAGCTACCAAATCTGCACCATCAGACATGACAGCATTAACATCATCTGGTGTTTCCACCGACCCTATACCAATAAGCGGTACTATATTCTTCGTATGTTGAGAAAACTGAGGAATTAACGTTTCCTTGTTCGCCTTGTTATTTAGAGATGTTCGTTTATAACTACCCATTGACAGGTGGATATAGTCTACTTTGTGCTTAATCTGATCAACGAAGAAAAAAGAATCTTCTAATCGAATACCAGGCTCCTCAATTTCTTCTGGGGAAATTCGATAACCGACTATGAATGGTTTTTTTGAATATTTTTTTACCGTTTTATTAACAGTTTCAATCACAACTAATGGGAACTTTAGGCGCTTTTCTCTAGAACCACCCCACTCATCACTTCTTTGATTAGAGTTTTCAGAATAAAACTGTTGCAACAAATACGTGTTGGCTCCATGTAGCTCAACGCCATCAAAACCCGCTTCAATTGCTCGCCTAGTTGCTTCGCCAAATTCAGTAATAATTTGATGAATCTCTGAATCGCTTAGTGCCCGTGGCGTCTCAGAATTAGCTGGATAACTAGCAGCAATCGCGCTAGCACTAACAGGCCGTTCCCCACGGAGAATAGCACTATTGGCTTTTCTGCCTGCATGAAATATTTGCAAAATTGCTTTGGTACCGTCTTTATGAATAACCTTAGCTAATTTAGTTAGTCCTGGTAGCATTTCGTCATGAGCAACTGATAATTCGCCTTCAAATCCTTTACCATTATCACTAACATTAGCAACACCGGTGATGATAATTCCCGGGCCGCCAGCACGAGCTGCATAATAATTAAGTTCATCGGTGGTTATCATGCCATTATAAAAACTAGTCATTGTTGTCATAGGTGACATCACAATATGATTTTTAATTACTAGGCCGTTATCAAATTTAAAGCGAGACAAAAACTTTTGTTCTTCCATTGTATTATCCTTTCAGTCAATTGTTTCTTATTCCTGTACATGTAGTATACTGTTTACAGACATTGAAACAAGTACGCACTATTATGTACCATAGGAACTAAAAGGTACTCATAGAATGCAGAAGGAGTCACGTAATTACTGATGGAAAAAATATATCATATCGGTGTAGAAGCAACATTGGACGTAATTGGTGGCAAATGGAAACCAATTATATTATGTCATCTAGGTAATGGCCCTATTCGTACTGGCGAACTCCGCCATCGAATACCTAATATCGCCCAGAAAACATTAACACAACAGCTACGCGAATTAGAAGCGGATGAAATTATTGTACGAAAAGTCTATAATCAAGTGCCACCAAAAGTAGAATATTACCTATCTGAGGAAGGTAAGACCTTGCGAGAGGTATTAATACCAATGTCTATTTGGGGTGAAAAACGAGTCAGAAAATTGCAAAGTAATATGCAACCAGTCAATTTATTGAATAATAATCACGATGGCTATTTGAAATTCGATGATTGATACTATACCTTTCTCGCTAATTATCTGGCCTATGATTATAAAGTATAAAAAAGGCGACACTAACTTAAGCTATGCCGTCTTTTTCTATAGGTTTAATTTAAATCTATTATCATCAATTCATTTATATAGTCAATATTTTATGCGCCACTTATTTTATATTTACAAACAACATTATCAGTGGCCGTTTTGATTCAAAAAACCAATATAACAAATTTAAAGCATTATAAAGTTGCTGAAATACGGTTCAACCGTTCAATGTCGCTGTTAGACAAATCGAAATTCATGGCCTCTACGTTGTCTTGTGCCTGTTGTATTTTAGATGCTCCTGGAATCGCTAAAACTGTATCCCCTTGAGCATTAATTAACCAGTTTAAAGAAATCTGAGAAATTGTCATCCCATAGTTTAGTGATAACCTCTTTAGTTCTTGATAAAGTGGTTCAGTCCTTTGCAAGGTTTTGGTAGTCAGATTCGACTGTAGCTTTCTAAAACGACTCACCTTTGATAAAGATTCAGGTTGTTCATGAAAGCGCCCTGTTAATAATCCTTGTTGTAAGGGCGAGTAAGCAATTATTGTTATCCCTAATTCTTTAGCAGCCTCTAGTGTGCCATTTTTCTCAGGACTACGGTGTAATAAATTATATTTAACTTGATTGGAAGCAAGTGTCATCCCATACTCTTGCAATAGACGATGGGCTTTAATCATTTGTTTAGCAGAAAAGTTGCTCACCCCAATCTGTTTCACTTTGTGTTGCTCTGCAAGCGACACCATGGCTTCAATCTGCTTTCTTAAAGATGACCGAGATGTCGGTTGATGAATTTGATATAAATCAATAGTCGGTACTTGTAGGTATTCTAAACGGTCATCAATCGTTTTAGCGATTGATGACGCCGAACGAGCTAAAGGAAACCATTTACTAGCGATGAAAGGGTTGGTTGCTAAAGCATCTTCTCTTTGCAAGCGCTGCGTTACCTCTCCAATAAATGTTTCAGAGGTTCCATTGCCATAAATTTCAGCTGTATCTATCCAATTCATCCCATTCTGTAAGGAATACTTGATAATTTCATAAACCGTCTCCGTCTCGGTATTTCCCCACATTGAGGTGCCGCTGCTATCTTTTGTGCTATATTGCCAGGTGCCTAGTCCCAGTGGAGATAAATACAGGTCAGTCTGTCCTAATTGTCTACTTTTATTCATGAGTATTTTATTTCCTTTTTTATTTTCAATCGTACGATGTTGTAGTATGCTATTATAGATAAAAATACTTTTACTATAGGATGAAGAAAATGAATGATGCTGATTTATTAAGATATCTTATCAATGCTGTCCAAAAAGAAGGTCAGAAAAAATACGCTGAGTTCTTAGCTCCTCTTGGTATAACGCCTAATCAAAGTGAGGTGTTACAAGTTTTGTCAAAAAAAGAACCTTTATCATTAAAAGAATTAGGTAATTTACTAATTTGTGAAAGTAAGAGTCCTAGTCGATTAGTGCAACGATTGGTGGAAAATGGTTTCATCTATAAAAGTAAAGCCATTGACGATAATCGAAAATCAGTCATACATTTGACCTCTAAGGGCCGTGAGTTAATACCTAGTATCAAGGAAAAAGAAAACCTATTTAATGCATATAATCTATCCTCTCTATCTGACACGATTGATATTAAAACCTTTAACTCTGTTTTGAGATACCAAATAACTGGTACAGAGAGTGAACAAAAAATTGAAAAAAGAATGAAAATAGATTCATCATTAACTTGATGAATCTATTTTACTTTTCCAATTCGTCCATTAACATACTAGGATAACGACTGCCATGTGTATTAGATTCATCAAATGTTTTATCTAAAATATGAATTATTTTATCATCAAGATCAATATAACTTGATGCAATATTTTCGTTAATGTGCTGAATTGACTTACTTCCTGGAATAGCTATTAAGTTACTGTTCTTTTGCAATAACCATGCCAGGGCTAGTTGTGAAGATGTTATTCCTAACTTTTGTGATAAATTACGAATTACTTTAAATACTTCCTGATTGGCAGTGAGGTTGTCACCCTGAAACCTAGGCAAGTATTGGCGTACGTCTTCTTTCGACGCATCCAAACTGAAATCATCTGCAAAAAATCCTCTACCCAATGGACTGTATGCTACAAATCCAATTTCATTTGCTTGTAAATAAGGCATTATTTCTTTCTCAACACCACGACTCCACAATGAATATTCGCTTTGAACCGCCGTTATAGGATGTGTTTGATGAGCTCTTTTAATCGTTGACAAAGAGGCTTCTGATATCCCAATGTATTTGACTTTACCCTCTTCAACTAGTCGAGACATTTCACCAATGCTCTCTTCAATTGGTACATCTGGATCTACTCGATGCAGGTAGTACAAATCAATATACTCTCTATCTAAACGAATCAAAGACTTTTCAACTTCAGATCTAATATAATCAGGACGACCGTTGACTCTCTTTTGGTTCAGTTGCATTTCTTGAATGCCCACTTTTGTGGCCACTGTCACTTGCTTGTCCACGCCCTTAAGTGCTTTTCCTAATAATTTTTCATTATGTCCGTTACCATAAACATTTGCAGTATCAAACAATGAAATGCCATTAACGACCGCCTGCCTAATTGACGTAATTGATTCCTTATCATCAGCGCGACCGTACGTGCTACTCATCCCCATGCATCCCAACCCGATTGATGAAACTTTTAACCCTTGCGACCCTAAATTTCTTTGTAGCATTTTCTTTTCCTTTTTACTTATAATAATTGAATAAATACATGATACATCATCTATCGATTATAAACAATATATAATTAATATAATTTATATTTCTGCACAAATAAAATGACTAGTCATTTATGCCTGTAAAAACTGTCAATTATATTCGTAATATAAAAAAGAGTGCAAAGTACCTGCACTCCTAAAAATAGTTTATTAGACACCAATCGACACAAAAAACAGCCTGCTCTCAAGTGACAAACACAAGACCCATACATCTTATGCCTCACCATCGACCCTAATTACCAGCCACATGTACGTTTTCACGCGTCCATCACTTTCCAAATAGAGTACTGAGCAAGCTGCCCTGGATTGAAGAAAATCCACCTAAGCTATCATTCGTATAGCTTACACAACTTGAATTGTTTTAGGACTCTCTCCTAATCTATACTTTAATTATAACATGGTTTTCTCACGCTTGCAAGCGCTTACACGAATTCCAAAGGGGTGCTTTATCAGTGGCAGTTGGAAGTATAGATTATTTACCGCAATTCGCAAATGTTGATTTACAGGCTCTAATTGAAAATAGCCTCTGCTGTATTAAATTTCTGACACCCACTTTACAACAGTTTCTGAATATTTACCCCAAATTGCCTTTCTTGAGAAGCAACTTTCACTGAAAAAGGAGAATAACAAATAGTTTATTTGTTATTCTCCACTGATTTTTTAGTTCGTTTCGCTATTGTAATCGCTAACAAAGCTGTGATAATTAACATGATTATGAATACTGACAAAAATAGCATTTTCATCCAACCGCGATCCATCATCATACCCGAATAAATTGGACCAATGACTCGACCTGAGCTGATCATCATTGAAACAAAGCCCTGTGCTTGTCCAGCTACTTCTTTGGGAGTGATTTGCGCAACCCATGCTGGAACTTGCGGACTTTGTAACATTTCTCCAATCGTTAGCAGTTCAAACACTAGCACAATTTGCCAAAACTCTTTTACAAATATCAAAAAGAAAAAACTAGAAGCAAAAATAATACTACCTAGAATAACTGAGACTTGATATGGTCGCCGATTTGCCCAATTAGAAACAAATTTTTGGAGCAAAATAATAGTTACGCCGTTAATCATCCATAAGTCTGCATAATTACGCGTTGGCATACCTAAGCTTTTCATGTGTGGTGCCATCACGGTTTCCCACAGCATGTAGGATAAGTACGTAATAAACAACAACGCCCCAATGGCGACTAAAACTGGTGTCAAGCGAAAACGTTGATCTGGTGCACCGACACTGCTCACTTTTTCTGTTTCTTCAGGCGTCGTAACGCCCGTTGCGTCAGTATTTGTGCGAACTACCGGAACATTAAATTTGGTTGCAATAATTAACATTAATGTAAAATACAACGCCGCCGAAATCATCATCAACAGGTTAAAACCGTAATCAAATAAATATCCTACTGCTAATGTTCCCAAAACCACACCAATATTCAACACAATGTACATATTATTGAATACGATGCGCGTTTTTTCACCAGGAATTGTTGTGGCAAAAGAGTTAACTAACGTTTGTTCCGCGCCCATACCAAAATTAGCTAGCCAAATAAAAAAGGCAAATACGGGCCACCCATTCCAAATAATCAGACTGGAAACAGCAACTAAGATGATAAAGCTCGTAATTACCATTGCTTCATATGGTCGCCAATTATCAAATAGCCTGCCACCAACAAATGAGCCAACCATACTAATAAGTGATCCCACCATCAAAACTAGTCCCGCCATCGTAAAACTCTGATGTAGAACACCAGTCATATAAAGTGTCGTGACTGGCCAAATCATTGAGTTTCCAGTGTTGGATAATAAAGTACCAAAAAGTAGCCACTTTTCATCAAGTGGACGCGGTTTATCAGTTAAGTCAATTTGCATAAATCCTCCGAATAATAGAATAATTGTAACACGAAACCTATTCATATAACGGAAAATTAAGTGCTTAATTTATGATCATTTGCGCATATCCCGTTTGTTTTTAATTAATCGAAGGATGACATATATAATACCCATTAAAATTAGGGCCTCGAACGCCACACCAATACCTAAAGTGAAAGTTAGAATTAAAAATAAAATAATAATCAAGTAAAACATTTAATGCCATCCCTTTGTAAAATTATATTGTGAATATATAGTTTATTTAACTCACTCAAACCATATTTTTAGTATAAACTAGTCACTTAGTCAATTTTTGACTTGTTCAACGCTTAATATGTTTGTGAATCACGTACTTTTCAGACGCTTTTTGCGTTATAATAAGAAGTGAATTCAATTATATTATAAGGGGAACATCATGGTTTCAGAAATCAAAACGTTGGTAACTTTCTTTGGCGGAACTGGTGATTTAGCAAAGCGTAAGCTTTACCCATCAGTTTTCAACCTTTACAAAAAAGGATACTTACAAGAACACTTTGCCATTGTTGGAACAGCGCGTCAACAATTAACTGATGACGAGTTTAAGCAATTGGTTCGTGAATCAATTAAAGACTTCACTGAAGATCAAGCACAGGCTGAAGCGTTCATTGAGCATTTTTCTTACCGCGCACACGATGTTACGGATGCAGCATCTTACGGTATTTTGAAGACAGCCATTGAAGAAGCAGCAACTAAGTTTGACATTGACGGCAACCGCATCTTCTATATGTCTGTTGCACCTCGTTTCTTCGGTACAATTGCCAAGTATCTAAAGTCAGAAGGGTTACTTGCTGACACTGGTTACAACCGTTTGATGATTGAAAAGCCATTTGGAACATCATACGCCACGGCTGAAGAATTGCAGAGTGATTTGGAAAACGCATTTGATGATGATCAATTGTTCCGTATTGACCACTATCTTGGAAAAGAAATGGTTCAAAACATCGCTGCATTACGTTTTGGTAACCCAATCTTTGATGCTGCTTGGAATAAGGATTATATCAAAAACGTACAAGTAACTTTGGCTGAAGTTCTAGGTGTTGAAGAGCGTGCTGGTTACTACGATACTACTGGCGCTCTTTTGGATATGATCCAAAATCACACAATGCAAATTGTTGGTTGGTTAGCTATGGAAAAGCCAGAATCATTTAACGATAAGGATATCCGTGCAGCCAAGAATGCAGCATTCAATGCATTAAAGATCTATAACGAAGAAGAAGTTAACAAATACTTCGTTCGTGCACAATATGGTGCTGGTGATACAGCTGATTACAAGCCATATTTGGAAGAAGCAGATGTCCCTGCTGACTCAAAGAACAACACATTCATTGCTGGTGAATTACAGTTCGATTTGCCACGTTGGGAAGGTGTTCCTTTCTATGTTCGTTCAGGTAAGCGTTTGGCTGCCAAGCAAACACGTGTTGATATTGTATTTAAGGCTGGCACATTCAACTTTGGTTCAGAACAAGAAGCACAAGAATCAGTGCTCTCAATCATCATTGATCCAAAGGGTGCTATTGAATTGAAGCTTAACGCTAAGTCAGTTGAAGATGCCTTCAACACCCGCACAATCAACTTGGATTGGGCAGTATCTGATGAAGACAAGAAGAACACACCAGAACCATACGAACGTATGATTCACGATACAATGAATGGTGACGGATCAAACTTTGCTGATTGGAACGGCGTATCAATTGCTTGGAAGTTTGTTGACGCAATTACTGCCGTTTACGATGCAGATAAAGCACCATTGGAGACATATAAGTCAGGTTCAATGGGTCCTGAAGCATCAGACAAGCTATTAGCTGAAAATGGCGATGCTTGGGTATTTAAAGGATAAGCACATTAAAAAAACCATCAAACAAATATTTGTTTGACGGTTTTTTATATTGTCTGATTTAAGATGCGTTTGGTTTCACGGAAAACAGCTGACAAATTCGTGTATTGATCAGCATGCAACACAACCGTGATATAATGCTTTCCTTTATACGTAAACAATCCCACATAAGAAACGCCTGATTTAACAGAGATACCAAGTTTAGCACCGGTGACCGTATATTTCGTATTTTTAAAATAATTTTTCATCAAAACATAATTACTATCTTGTGTAACGCCATCAAATTGATTTTGTGATTGATGAACAATTCTTTTTAATCGTGGCGTTTTTTTTAAAATATTATCGGTCATAACCGCAACATCAACGGCAGACATCTTATTTTCTGCATTATCAGGTGCCTTAACACCATCATCCATTGCTTCATCATTACGGATTCCCGCTGCATTATACCATTGCGCTGATGTAAGTCCCCAAGATTTACTAGTCTTAGTCATTAATTTAACAAATTTTGTTTGTGAACCACTAATCTGATCGCCTAAGGCAATAGCCGCGTCATTAGCAGATAACTGTAAAGCAGCACGCAATAATTCATCTGCTGAATAGGTTTGATTACTGTCCAAATCCACACTTGCCAGATTAGACTCTTCTCCGATTTCCATCGTGTTTGACGACGGCTGCACTTGCGTATCTAAAGGTAACCTTTTGAGTACCAAATAGCTCGTCATCAATTTACTAATTGACGCAATCGCTAAAGGTTTATGAGCGTTTTTTTCGGACAAAATTTTATCTGTATCCGCATTCATCACAACCGCTGCTTTCGCCGTTGTTGTGATTTTTTTAATTGATTTCTTTTTTTCACTTGCTTGGATTTGTTGTTGCCCATTCACAGGAAATACTATATTCAATGTCACAATACAAATTGCTGCCAGTAGTCCGCTTTTCTTCATGACTATAATTGTACTCAAAAATAATCTGTTGACAATAGCTTCGCTTACATTATATAATTAACTGGTTAATTAACCAGTAAACTAAAGAGGTATTTATGGAGAAAACAGATAAGATTATTCAAGCGCTTAATTCTTTTGTTCAAGAATACGCTAGTAATTCTGAACTCGTAACGGCAACTGCCGGACAAAAAATCAATTCGACACAAGCCCACTTACTGATGTTGCTTAAAATTCTGCAATCGCAGACCAACACAGAATTAGCTGCTGCAATGAATCTATCAAAGCCTGCTATCACCAAAGCTATTAAAAACCTGATGCGCTATCATTATGTCACAGCAGTGGTAGATGATTCTGATAAACGGAGCACCCACTATTTACTGACTGAAGACGGTGAAAAATTGGCACAACTTCACGAGCAAGCCCACGTCACCATGCACGATGATATTCATACCATCATGGCTGATTTCACACAGGAACAACAACAAACCATCACCCAGTTTTTAACAAAACTCAATAAAATAGGAAATAATTCATGAAAAAAATAATTATAGCACTCTCTGCCATTGTCGTCATCGTCATTGGTGTTGCCTTATTCAAAGGCAATTCCTCGTCGTCATCTAATCAAAAAATAACAATTGTTGCTTCAACAGACTTCTACGCCGAAATTGCCAAAACAGTAGTTGGCAAGCATGGCACAGCTACTGCTATTATCAAAGACGCTAATGTTTCTCCTGAAGATTATGAACCAACAACAACTGTTGCCAAAAAAGTCAGTGCTGCTGATATCGTTCTTGCTAACGGTTTAGGATATGACGCATGGCTAAATAAGCTTGCCAAAACTTCTAAAAATACAAAACTTATTCGTGTCGGCGAAGATGTTTTAAATAAAAAAGCAGGCGTCAACCCGCACTTGTGGAATGATCCTGAAACGATGAGTAAAACAGCAAATTATCTAGCAACTGAGCTTGGTAAAAAAGATCCTAAAAATCGCGATTATTACAAAAAGAACGCCAAAAAATACATCGCTAGCCTGAAACCTGTGAATGATTTAATCACAAAAATATCCAAAAAGGCTAAGGGCCAAACCGTTGCCCAAACTGAACCTGTTTTTGAATATATGCTAGATGCCTTGGGATACAAAATAATGGATACAGATTTCTCTGAAGCAATTGAGGAAGGTAATGATCCTTCACCCGCAACATTAGCTGCACTTAAATCAGCAATTACAAACCATAAAATTGCTTTCTTTGTTAATAATACTCAGACATCAAGTTCAACTGTCTCTAACTTAATCGATTTAGCAAAGAAAAATGATATCCCCGTTGTTAATGTAACTGAAACCATTCCAAACGGTGAAAATTATGTTAGTTGGAAGTTAAAAGAACTGAAAGAAATCGAAAAAGTTACGCAATAAAAAACCTCTCTGAAAGAATTAAAAAGATCAGCTATCCAAATCATAAAGATAGCTGATCTTTTTTAGCATTAATTTGCCAACCAATAAAATGCTCTATATCTAACCCTACTTTGTCGCATAGTGTGCCGCCGCCGCACCCAAATTAAAACGAGAAATTCTAACTTTTTTGAAGCCCGACTTTAGCAACAATCGCCCAAGCGTCATATAGTCCATAAAATGTTCTGTTGTTTCATCAAGATATTTGTATTCCTGATACTTTTCTTTAGCAAAAACACGCCCAAATAATGGCATGACATGACCGAAATATAACTGCCAAAATGGTTTAACAAGGGGACTATCCGGTTGCGATGTTTCTAAAATGACAAGCTGTCCGCCTGGCTTTAAAATGCGATACATTTCTTTGATTCCTTGTTTTGGATCAGGTAAATTACGTAGTCCAAAACCAATGGTCACAATATCAAAACTGTTATCAGGAAACTCTAAATCCATCACGTCTCCCTGCTCAAGTGTGATTTTTTCCGAATAGTCACTTATATCAACCTTTGTTTGCCCAACCGCAAGCATTGATTCACTGAAGTCTAAGCCGATGATTTCAGAATCAGAATCACTATTTTCTGCCAAGGCAATTGCCCAATCAGCAGTTCCCGTCGCCAAATCAATTATTTGTGCTTTTTCTGGAAATATCATCTTATCCATAACCTTCTGACGCCACTTTTTGTGCGATCCCAGGCTGATAATGTTATTCATTTTGTCATATTCTGGTGCAATAGTATTAAACAGGGATTTTACATCTGTATTTTTTGGAGATAGTGTCATTTTAGTTCCTTTAATCTTTCGAGTTCGGATAAGAAAGGCTTTCGTTGTGTCTTGCCACTAGCCGTCGTATGCCAGTAATCTGCAAGGTAAAAGTGTTTTGGTACTTTATAATGCGCAATGCGATTTTTTCCAAATTGAATTAAGTCTTCACGCCGCAAGTTATCTCCTTGAACAATAGCTACTGGAACCGAACCCCATTGTTCATCTGGAACACCGACAACGACAACTTTACTTATGCCTGGATAATCTGCATATATATCTTCAACTTCATTTGGGAAAATATTTTCGCCGCCTGAATTGATCATATCCCCTTCACGACCTTGAACAAATAAGAACCCATCAGAATCCACATAACCATAATCTTCTGTATTAAACCAACCATCTATCATTTGTTCTTCTAGTTTATCAGGTTGATTTAAATAACCAATTGTTAGAGTTGGTGATTGAATCCAAATATTCCCTTGTTGTTGAGGTTTTCCTGTGTGGTCAGCAATTTTTAAACGAACTGGAAATAGTGGTTTACCTACAGATCCTATTTTTTGATGAGCATACTCGGCATCCAGTGCCACCACCTGTGAGGCTGTTTCAGTCATTCCATACGACTGGATTACTGGAATGTGATGAGCTTGGGCCTGATGAAGTGTCACAGAATCTGTTGGCCCACCACCAAGAAGCATGGCTCGAAACTGCTTATTATAATTTACATCCTTAGGCAAATCAGCTAATAACTGCTTTAACATTACCGGTACTACTGAGATAGTAGTAATATTCTGATGCACCAACAATTCGTTAATTTGATGAGCATCAAAGTTACGTTGTAACACTACGCTCATGCCATAAATTAGTCCACGCATAATAATTGAAAAACCACTAATATGAAAAATAGGTACAACAGCAAGCCAACTATCATCAGCTCGTAATTCCAGATTCAATGCACTACCCATTGCCGAGTAAAAATGGTTTTGATATGTTTGCATAACGCCTTTGGGTTGACCTGTTGTTCCAGAAGTATACATAATACTCGTCACAAAAGAATCATCAAAAGTCGTAACTGGATTTACTTTTTTTCGCGTTGACAGTTCGCTCAGTTTTAACTGCTTCTCCACTTTTAAAATATTCGTGTAACTATCATCAGTTAAAATAGTATTCACATTAGCATCTGATAGCTGAAAATTAATTTCATTAACAGACAATCGCCAGTTAATAAAAACAATTGTTTTACCAAGTTGTTGCAATGCCATAATGGCTAAATAACCGGTAAGCGTATTATGCGTAATTAACGCTACCCGAGTATCATTCTCTGTAACCACAGCAATTTTTTCAGCCATACCATGTGCTTGCTCTGCTACTTCTTGAAAAGTCAGTTGTTTATCTTGATACTGTACGGCGACCCGATTCGGCGTAAGCCGTGCACGTTTTGTAAGCCAGTTTTCCATTTTATTATCATACCGCAGAACTTTGATGAAAACAAAAATGCCGTCAATAGTTCTTACTCAACCAATTTTTCTACCTCTGCCTCAACTCCCAAAATAGAAATAGCCTTAACATATTCAATATCTGAAATGAGTTCTGTTGAACGCAATAAATGAAAAGTGCCACCCATATTTTTTGTTAAAAAGCCAGAATCAGTAACACCATTACGTTGATAAAACTCATATCTTTTGACACGTTGTGCTTCATTATCGGCCTGTTGACCAATAATTTCTGATTCTAACACGATACCACCAGGATATTCCTCCTTCAGTGCTGTAATCGTTCTACTACCAATCCCTTTGCCACGTATATTAGCATCTACAGCAAAATAAAGTACAAATGCTTTCTGATTTGATATTTCAACTAATAACAAAATTCCTACAGGATTATCGTCATCCACAATCATTGCCAATCGAACTGCTTCTTGTTCATTGGCAATTTGTTGTAATTGTGAAAATGGTAGACGTTCATACTCTGGAAATGCATTGAGATAGACATCATGCCAGTATTGTCCATCTTTTTTTGTTACGTTGACAATTTTTATCATGAATATTTCTCCATATTTAAGTAGCAATTCCTCTCATTTTATCACAAAGTGTTAAAAAATATACGAATTGTGCTATTCACTAAGCTTGAATAACAAATAAAAATACCTCATTAGATATGTCAATGAGATATCGAATAAACTTTTAAATTAGTTGCTCTTTATCTTTCTCTGCTAAATGAAATACATGCCAAATGGTAATCGCAATGATCCAAGCGACAACAAACAAACCAACTAAGATGATACCCATTTGATTAAAATCTAACGCAGTTGCCCATTTTGTTAAACCATTATTCCAGCCAAACATTGCAGCAAAGGACTGAATAAAATCAACAAAACCAATGAATCCGGCTGCTAATATCGAAATTCCGGTAATCGTCAAGTTATAGTAGACTTTTCGATATGGCGAAGAAAATACCCAATGGTAGGTTGTACTCATAAAGAATCCATCAATTGTATCCATCAGACACATCCCAGCAGTGAACAACAAAGGAAAGGCTAACGTTGCATACCATGGAATACCCTCATTGGCAGCGGTAGCAGACGTTGCTAAAACTGCAATTTGTGTCGCAGTATCAAAACCTAACCCAAACAAAAAGCCAACTATAGCAACTTGCCAATTATGCTGAATCATTCCTAATAATCTCAAAAACAAACGGTATATTCTGGATGAATTAACGTCTTCATCTGTTTTATTCTCGTTGATACTACGGTTGCGCATCGATGTGAATTTAACCCAAATATCACGCAAAATAAAACTATTCACAATGGCCAACATCATTAACATAGTGGCTGCAATCAAAGTTCCTAGGACACCACCAATTTGCTCAAAAATTGGCATAGAATGCTTTGCCCATTCCACAAATAAAACAGTGGTCAAGGCCATTAACACAACAACCATTGAATGACCAAATGAGAAACTGAATCCCACACCACGTGTATTTTTGCCATCGTTTAACATTTTGCGCGTCATATTATCAATCGCAGCAATGTGGTCTACATCAAATGCATGCCTTAGTCCCATCGTAAATGATAAATAGGCCATAGCTATCATTTCAGGATATTGCGAAGCACTTGTCATTAATAATATGATTCCTGAAACTAAAAAAAGAATGATTATTGCGCCATAGCGCATTGCATCCGACTGTATTGTTGCTTGTTTCTGAGTATGTAACATCATAAATTGTTCTCTCCTTGTACTGTAAAAATAAGATTATCATAGGATGGATTATCGGGTAAATATAGCGAACAAATCATGTCCTTAACGAACTAAATATGTCCTTTAGTAGCTTTTGATAAATACACACCTATAATTTAGTACTACCCGTTTCTTTGAGTCTTATAAGACACAAAAACACCCCAACTGTTACGGCGTTGGGGTGTTTTTACTCACTTGTCCCAACTATCTACTAATCAATGTCATATTGGTTTAGTAGATAGTCACTCAAAGAACCTACTAAACATCAACTGAGAAGTAGGTAGAGGAGAGAATGGTTCATTTTTTTAATTGTTTTGTTCATAATTTTTCCTCTTTTTCATATAATTTATATTTTTTAATATGAAACTAATTATATTATCAAATTCTAATTGTGTCAAACGTTTTATTATTTTATTTTAATAATAGAATTAATGTTACTAAACAGCTAATGAGCAAATATATTAACTACTGCTTAATTGTCACATCCCCGCTGTCTGTTGATATTACGTATGCTCCAGTTGCCCCTTTATGTGTGTAACTTGTCTGATCATCATCATGACTATTGAAAGCAGAAATATCCCCGTCAAGCGTTTTAGCAGTCACACTACTTTTCCCAATCATTGCTGATATATCGCCATCTTGTGCTGTGACTGTAAGCTGACCAGATAGTTGGTTATTCATTAAAGTGATATCACCATCTGATGTGCGTATTTCACCAGTATTAATATGATTCTGATGCATATTTAAGTCACCATCTTCTAGTTTAATATTTAATCCATCACGAATATGTGTGTGTTGTATCGTTAAATCACCATCATCACTTTTGATCGTAGCTGTTGATGCAGTCACATTGTTTAAATGTCCATCTTCGATGCCATCAATCATCAAATCATGATTAACTTGTATACTAGTCAAATCTGTGTCCGATACTTGCTGCATTGTTATTTTATCCGCTTGGACATCTGACAAACTCACATCGCTGTCATCTTGTCCGTCAATTTGAATACTAGACAAACTTTGTGATTGCGGAACTGTAATTAAAATACCATCTTGATATCCGTGGTTACCGTAATTCCAAGAAAAGCCAGTAATATTAAATTCGATATTAACATTCCCTTGAGATACACTGCCAACTTGTTTATCAGTAATTTTCAAATGATTTTGCTGATAGCTCAACTCGGGTAGTTTCTGATACGTCATTACTTTAACGGTTGTTTTCTTAACATCCCCTGTGATAATACGTACAGGTAAAGATGTTGACACGTCAATATTTTTCACCTCGTCATAAGTATATGATTGTTGTACCATCTTTTCTTTTTGTGTTTTGCGGTCAACAACTTTAAGGCCATTATTCCAAGAAATAGAACTGGAACCGCCACCAAAACCAAATCCAATTAAAGCTAGCACAGCGCCAATAACTATCAAACTTAATCCAATTTTAACACTTCGTTTCATGTTATTTACCCTCCCGATGCATGTGCTTTTTATCAGTAAAGCGACGATAAATTGCCTTGCTCAATTGTGCTGTTTTATCAATTAGCCACCTCAAGAGACCAATACCAGCTGGTATTACTGTCAACATTATTCCCAATATGAGCAAACCCCAACCAATATAGTACAGCCCCGTCCAGATTGATTGCAGCAAAACACCAACTCCGATAATGACTAATAAAATACTTGTCAGGCTCAGTGCAATGACAACTGCAATAAAAGCCACTAAGAATGCAAAAAATACAGCAGCAAGCATGACCAAGATAATGAATATAGGGAATGCTAACGGTGACGCCAGTAATGCTAATGCAATCCACCAAATCAGCTTAATATTTGACCGTGGATTTTTACTAGTTGTATCATCCGCTGATTTTTCATCTGCCTTAATTGAATAGTCAGCTAAAATTTTTCGTGAGAGTTGTTTTGGCGTGCCTAATTCACTAATGCATTGCTCATATGTTACTAAATCAGCGTCCATCACGTACTCTCGATAGAAATTCATCGCTTCCTCTTTATCTGAATGGTGCAACTGATGTAGTAGTTGCTCTAACTCAGCTAAATAATTCTCCATCTGCTTATCTCTCCTTCAATAATGTGTCAACGTTTGCTTGGAACATTATCCAATCTTGGCGTATGCTATCCAATTTGTCACGACCTTGTGTTGTAATCTGATAGTAACGTCGATTTCTGCCTTGAAAAGGTTGATCATACGTTGTAACGAATTGATTATTTTTTAATCTCCGTAATACAGGATACAATGTCGATTCCGAAACAGAAATTGTGCCCTGCACTCTTTGCGTTAATGCATAACCGTAATAATCTTCTTTATCTAATATCGCTAAAACGCAACCGTCTAATAATTCTGAACTCATTTGAATTGCCATACTTATTTTCTCCAATACTATACGACATATAATATATGTTCAAAAATATTATATGAATTTTTAATTGTTTTGTCAACAAAAAATATCTCAACAAATGTCATCGTTGAGATATTTTTCGTTGCCTAATCATCTTTTAATAGCTCGCAATCAATAAAATAGATAGCGTACCGCTAATTTGGCATTTAACTGTTTTATGCAATTTTTAATAATAGAATCCGTGACGATAATCCCATGACGAGAAAATATCACTCATAATTTTCATGATTTTATCGACATCTAATCCTTTACGAATAACAATTGGGGCTGGTTGGATACCAACTGCACCATTTTGCTCTGGAATGAGTTTACCTGCCTCATCAACCATAGATACCATTACCCCTTGTTCGTAACGCGTGTCTAGCGTCTTATCAGGTTGAATTGATGCCACGTAATCATCAGCCTCAATAATTAAATCAGCAGCATTTTCAATTTGGTCACCAATGCCAGCTACCAAACCACGATTCCCCTTACCAGAAGGATTAGCTGAACTTGCAAATGAGAACTTGCCATACTTTTCCCACATTTCTTTGGCGATATTTTCACTTGGTGTGCCAAACTTGATAACAAAGCAACTGGTTTCACGTTTATCCATCATCAAATCTTTGGTGCCGTCATTTGGTATCTTGCTCTTAGCGTCTTCTTTCCATGGCAAGATGCAACCCAACAAAATATCCTCATTCCAATGTTGTTGATACATTTGTTCGATTTCAGGTGTCATTTGCGCTAATTCTTTAACTTGTTCTACTGAACCACATAATACAACACCAGGCTTGTTACGCTTACGATTTTTGGCAGCAAACTTTCTTTCCAACCCTTTATCATCTGAAGTCATGATAATGTAGCCCACTTTTGTTGGGCTAACAATCATACCTCCATTTTCTTTCAAGATGTTAATTGCTTCGCCTTGGATACCACCGTTCCAATGAATCTTTGTTGTTGTTGCTTCTGTCATTATAAAATACCATCCTTTTTAATATATTGCTTTTTGTTTTGTCTCTGGTCCATAAACTGCAACTACAATAGCCGCGATTATCGCTACTGCTGCGATAAAATAAAAAATTAAATTGGCGCTGAATTGCGTAATCGCCCACGCTGCAAAATATGGTGTCAAAACTGTTAATATTTTAGCTACGCCATTAGCATACCCGTTCCACGGAATCTAAAGTAAGTGGGGAACAATTCTGACATATAAACGCCGACAACCGAAGCCATCAAAATATACATCATAGTTACGACCAAAAATCCTACAATTAAAATTCCAACCGTTGTATGTTGCTGCGAATAAATCATCCCAAACACTGCAGTCATTACAAAGGCAGAAACAATGACCTTTTTACGACCTATCACGTCAACCAATAATGCGCCTATCAGTGCGCCTATTGGAGCCCCAGCCATCATAACTGCGGAAAATGTTAGTGAATGAACCACTTCGATGCCTTGTTTGATCAATAATGTTGGCATCCACGATGTAAATGTATACTGTGTTAAATTAACTGCACTGACAGCGACAGTTGCAACCAAAAGCCCAATACCAATCCTAGTCTTCACTGGTTGTCGTTTTACACTAGAATCATTTGTGCTGTACGAGCCATTCACTTCCAATTTCTCAATAATCTTTTCAGCTTTATCATATTCTCCGCGTGCAATTAACCATCGCGGTGATTCGGGAAAATGACGGCGAACCACCCATAAAATCAATGCTAATACACCAACAATAACAAACATTGCACGCCATGTATAACGAGGAATAACGCTTGCTGCCAAAAGTAAGGTCAATGGTGCAGCTAAGTTGGCAATCACAGAAGTTACGCCACTCCACCGACCACGATTTTTGATTGGGGCAAATTCATTAATTAAGGCATACCCTGTCACAATTTCTGCGCCTAATCCAATTGCGGCGAAAAAACGTAATCCGATTAACATCCAAATATTAGTTGCAAATGCCGCACATAGGGTTAGTACACCAAATATTAATAAATTAGTTGAATATGCTTTTCTCCGGCCAAGAAAATCACCGATAAATCCAGCAAAAATGGATCCGAAGAAAAGGCCTAAAAATCCGGAGGAAAGAAACACAGAACCCTGTGCAAGTGTCGCAAAGTGCGTGCTAACTATTGCACTATTTACTGCACTAGCAAGATAAACATCCGCTCCATCTAAAATCATACCAGCTGCAATCATCGCAAAAACATGATAGAACGTTGTTGTTTCTTTAGTTGTATCCATTCGTTGCTGCAAATTCATTGCTTGTTCCATGAACTACCTCCTATCCAAAATTTGGTCGTTGTTTTTCAAACGCAGCGATTAGCTTTTCATACTTCATCGTGTTATCAATATCATCTTCGCCATTGATAAATTTTTCTTTCCATTGTGAATTAATATCAAAATGGAAAACATAGTTTTTATAAGTCACAGTTTGTTCGGGTAAATCAATTTGAATATTTTCATCTGCTTGAATATTTCGTAATATTTTCCGATTTTCTTCAGGCAACACAATTGGAAGTAAGCCATTCTTGGTTGAATTCATGTAAAAAATATCTGAAAATCCGCCGCCAATTACTGCCCTGAATCCATAATCCGTTAACGCCCATACCGCGTGTTCTCGTGATGAGCCTGATCCAAAGTCATTGCCTGTAATCAAAATTGAAGCGCCCTCATGCTCGGGCTTGTTCAATTCAAATGATTCATTTAATGAACCATCAGCATTATAACGCCAGTCATAAAACAAATCTTTCCCAAATCCAGTTTTCAAAATATTCTTCAAAAACTGTTTAGGCAAGATAATATCAGTATTAATGTTGTCATTTGGAATAACAACAGCTCTGCCTGTCTCTCTTACAAAAGCTTCCATATTATTCCCCTATACAAATTCATCTGCTGTAATATCAACAAAATGACCAGCAATTCCTGCCGCAGCAACCATAGCCGGAGAAGCCAAATGCGTTCTTGATCCCGCACCTTGGCGTCCAATGAAGTTTCTATTTGATGTTGAAGCAACGTGTTTTCCTGCCGGAATTTTGTCTGGATTCATTGCCAAACATGCTGAGCATCCTGGTTCACGCCATTCACACCCAGCGTCCTCAAATATTTTAGCAATGCCTGTTTTAATTGCACGATTTCTAATGGCACGACTACCAGGCACAACCCACGCAGTGACGTTGGGTGCTAAATGATGCCCTTTCATCATATTCGCAGCAATTTCAAGATCTTCGTAACGGCTGTTCGTGCATGATCCGATGAAAATGTAATCCAAATTAATGTCAACAGGCTTCATATTGGGATGCAACCCAATATATTCATAAGCGTTTGCATCATTATCATCCTTGATTTCTGGCAAAGACTGATCAATAGGTGTAGCCATGCCTGGATTTGTTCCCCATGTCACCATCGGTTTCAAGTTTGATACATCAAAAGTCAACGTCTCATCAAAGTCACTTTCACTATCTGTGTAGAATTGTGACCAATACTTTTTTGCAGCTTCAAAATCCTTGGGTGCTTGTTCACGACCCTCAATGTAATCAAATGTCGTTTGATCTGGTTGTACCATACCTGTTTTTGAACCAGCCTCAATTGACATATTGCACATCGTCATACGAGCTTCCATTGATAACTTCTCAATCGTTTCACCGTAAAATTCAATTGCATAACCAACCCCAAATGACACACCATATTTAGCAATAATGCCCATAATAATATCTTTTGCGTATGTATTTTTAGGTAACTCTCCTGTTACCTTAATTCCCATTGTTTTTGGTTTAACTTGCCAAATCGTTTGAGTCGCCAAGACATGCTCAACTTCGGAAGTCCCAATTCCAAAGGCAATTGCGCCAAACGCACCATGAGTTGCTGTATGAGAATCACCACAGACAATCACTTTAGCTGGTTGTGTCAATCCTCGCTCCGGTCCCACAACATGAACAATCCCTTGCTTATCATCACCAATTGATGCCAATGGCACACCAAACTCTTTTGTATTTTTAACTAACGTGTCCATCTGTAATCGAGACATTTGATCCTGTACATTAAAAATATCTTTAGTCGGCACGTTATGATCCATTGTTGCAAAGGTTAAATCCGGTCGCCTAACGCGGCGATTTGTACTTCTCAACCCATCGAAAGGCTGTGGTGAGGTAACCTCATGTACTAAATGTAAATCCACATAAATCAGTTGAGCTTCACCAACTTCCCCAGTAATGACGTGTTTTTCCCAAATTTTGTCAAATAGTGTTTTGCTCATTTTATATCCGCCGATTCATACTTTTTTATGTAATCAACCATTTTTTGCGTGACCTCATCGGTCGTCATTTTTCCACCCATGTCTGGCGTCACATAGTGATTTTCAATAATGTAATCTACTGCTGCAGTAATTTTGTCTGCAATCTTTTTTTCATCAAAGCTTTCCGTCAACATCATAGCTACCGTATTTACCATAGAAATGGGATTAGCTATGCCTTGTCCAGCAATGTCAGGCGCTGAGCCATGAATTGGCTCATACAAATTAGGACCACTTTCACCAACTGACATAGAAGGTATTTGTCCAATGGAACCTGTAATTTGTGCTGCTTCATCACTTAAAATGTCCCCAAACAAATTAGGTATAATCACAACATCAAATGTTGCTGGTTTTGACATAATAGCCATTGTCATCGCGTCAACATAGTAATAGTCGATTGTCACATCCGGATAACTTTTGCCAACTTCATTCGCAATCTTTCGCCAAAACTTTGATGTAGCCAATACATTTGACTTATCAACAATGGTGACATGCTTGTTTCGCTTTTGCGCCATTTTAAAACCTTGATGCATAATACGAGTCACTTCTTCTTCGCTGTAATACATCGTATCAATGGCTTGATGCGCTTCCAGCTTGCGTGGCTTTCCAAAGTAAGCACCAGAGGTCAGTTCACGAACGATAACAAAGTCCGTATTTTCAACATACTCTGGCTTCAATGGTGAGCGGTCAATTTGCGCTTGAGTCACTTTTGTTGGCCGTATATTAGCAAATAAATTAAGTTTTGATCTAATTTCTAATAGCCCTTGTTCTGGGCGTCGTGGCGCATTATCCCATTTCGGTCCACCAATTGCACTAAGTAGCACCGCATCAGCTTGCTTTGAAACATCAATAGTCGACTGGGGTAAAGGATCGCCAGCTCGATCAATACCATCACCACCAAAAGGTGCATCTATAAGTTCATAGGAAAATGCTTCATTCCTTGTCGCAGCATCTAATACTGATAACCCGGCTGTCATGATTTCCGGACCAATATAATCGCCTTTTAAAACTACTATTTTTTTAACTGATGTCATATTATTGATAACTCACCATTTCTTTTTCTTCAACAACTTGCATAATAACCTTTAATTGGTCATCTGTAATCAAATCAGACTCTTCGGCAACTGATTTAAAGATTGGGAAAATTGCTTTCATATCATCACGCGTCACATCATAACCTAAGCTATTTAGTTTTGACATTACTGCATGCGATCCTGACAACTTGCCAAGTGGTAAGGATGCCGTAGCGCCGACCATTTCTGGCTTCAAAATTTCATATGTTTCAGGATTTTTTAAGTATCCATCCTGATGAATTCCAGATTCATGAGCAAAGGCATTGCGTCCCATAATGGGTTTATTACCCGCAACTGGCATGCGAGTTGCGCGTGCAACAATGTCAGAAATGGCTTTTGACTGAGCTAAGACAATATCTGTTTCTGCATTAAACTTTTCATGACGCACATGAATAGCTGCTGCTGCTTCAATCATATCAACGTTACCGGCACGTTCACCAATCCCGTTGATTGTGCCTTGAATTTCCGTCGCACCATGCTCAATTCCTGCCAAAGCATTAGCTGTTGCCATACCCAAGTCATTATGTGTATGTGTTGACCAACCAACTTTATCAAAACCGATAATATTTTGACGTAAGTTTTCAAAAACTTCGCCATATTCCTCTGGTGTATCATAACCAACAGTATCAGGTATGTTAATCATCGTCGCTCCAGCGTCAATAGCTGTCTGCACGCTTGCTACCAAAAAATCAGGTTCAGTTCGTGTCGCATCTTCAGGTGAGAATACAATATCTTGCATATACTGCTTAGTGAAAGTAACGTCCGCCTTGATTTTTTCCAAAATCTCCTCTTTGGTCATGTGTAACTTGAACTCACGATGAATTGGTGAAGTTGCAATAAACACGTGAATCATTGGATGCTTTGCATCCTTAGTTGCCTCAATAACCGCATTAATGTCATTTCTGACCATTCGTGCCAAACCGACAACCTTTGCATTATCCACAACCTCAGCAATTCTTTTAACTTCCTCAAAATCTTTCTGAGAAGCCGCAGGGAATCCCGCTTCAATTGCTGCAACGCCATAATCATCCAATCCTTTTGCTATTTCAATCTTTTCTTCAATTGAAAAATTAACCCCGATTGTTTGTTCACCATCACGCATTGTTGTATCATAAAAAGTTACTTTGCTTGCCATAATTTTCTCCTTAAATTAAAATCCCGGACCAGTCAATTTGACTAGTCCGGGATCATGCACTCACATCCTTTTATTCACTAGCCATTAAATAAGTACCTAACAACCAGCTCAAAAGCTCAACTTGCTAGGGTCTGTCTGAGCAAGTTGAGGAGAAGGGCTGCATTTGTAATATTTATTTGTACAGTAGCCTGATTTCTCATGTGAAACACTTCCTTTTAATTTAATAAACTAATCATAAACTACTTTATAATTCATCGTCAATCATGGGAAGTGTTTTATTCCATTTTTATATAATCAAGCCATTTTTATAATCCTAACCCCATTTTGGCATATCGAGACATTCGGTCTATTTCCCAAGCTGGTTCCCACGTGAGTTCGACTCTAGTTGATTTTACTTCAGGTAAAATTTTTAATGCCTCGTCAATCATCTCTTCTAGTACGCTAATCAATGGACATCCCATGGTTGTTAGTGTCATATTGATTGTCACATCCCCTGTGGTATTAATATCAACACCATTAATTAATCCTAAATTGACGATATCAACCCTTAATTCAGGGTCGATAACAGTCGTCAAAGCATCCATAATACGCGCCTCAACTTTTTTATTCATAATTTATCCTACCGATCCAACCATTTCAAATTTCATTAATCGATTTAATTCAACCGCATACTCCATTGGTAGCTCTTTTGTGAATGGCTCGATAAAGCCCATGATAATCATTTCTGTAGCTTTCTCTGCAGAAATACCACGCGTCATCAAATAGTACAATTGTTCTTCGGAAACGCGCGACACTTTAGCCTCGTGTTCCATGGACACATTCCCATTCAAGATAGTGTTATATGGAATCGTATCAGCTGAGGACTTATCATCAACTAGAATCGTATCACACTCTACATGGGCAAATGAACCATCAGATTCACGTCCAAATTTAACTGTGCCACGATAATCTGTGGACCCACCATCATGAGCAATTGACTTTGAAATGATAGACGATGACGTATTTTTAGCATTATGAATCATTTGCGCACCGGAATCTAAGTTAACCCCTTCGCCAGCAACAGCAATCGACAACATGGTACCTTTTGCACCCTCGCCTTCTAAATAAACTGATGGATACTTCATCGTTGTTTTTGAACCAAAATTACCATCAACCCATTCCATCGTTGCATTTTCATGCGCTGCTGCGCGTTTTGTTTCCAGTGAATACACATTATTAGACCAATTCTGAATCGTAGTGTAACGACAATACCCGTCTTTTTTAACAATCACTTCAACCACAGCAGCATGCAGGGCATCCCCTGAAT
The DNA here is from genome assembly GCF_001891125.1 of Leuconostoc suionicum. NCBI lineage: Bacteria > Bacillati > Bacillota > Bacilli > Lactobacillales > Lactobacillaceae > Leuconostoc > Leuconostoc suionicum. The sequence goes on from NZ_CP015247.1 coordinate 1,987,714, forward strand.
ACATTGGTGCTGAACAGCCCTCAACGTAATCGACATGTGCGCCCTCATCAACAATAATTAATGTTCGTTCAAATTGTCCCTCATTTTCTGTATTAATGCGGAAATAAGACTGAATAGGGGTCGTAACGTGAACACCTTTAGGCACATAAATAAATGTACCACCAGACCAAACTGCCGAATTTAGAGCGGCTAGCTTATTATTAGTCGGTTTAACCAGTGAGCCAAAGTATTCTTGAACAAGCTCTGGATATTCTTGAACCGCAGTATCTGTGTCGGTAAAGATAATACCCGTTTTAGCGAACTCTTCCTTCATACGATGGTAAACTACTTCAGACTCATACTGGGCAGAAGAACCAGCCAGCCACTTTCGTTCAGCTTCTGGAACACCCAAACGCTCAAATGTTTCTTTCAATTCTGCTGGGACATCATCCCAGTCACGGTACTTATCATTTGTTGGCTTATTATAGTAGTAAATATCTTCAAAATGTATCTCGCTTAAATCTGGTCCCCATTTATGCATTGGCATCTGAAGATATGTTTGATACGCTTGCAATCGATAATCTAGCATCCATTGTGGTTCATTTTTCTTAGCTGAAATTTGACGAATAATGTCTTCATTTAGACCTTTTCCTGTCGAAAAAACAGCTTGATAATCATCTTGAAATCCTAATTCAGTAGCTTTATCGTTTGAAATAGCAGCTTTTGTCTGATCAATGGCTTCTTGTCTATCTATTTCCATGACTGCACCCCCTTTATTTTTCTATTGCTAATAATTCATCCAAAGCGTGCCATGCTAAGGTTGCACACTTCACTCGCGTAGGAAATTTTGTAACGCCTGATAAAATTTGTGCTTCTCCAAGTGATTTGAAATCACCGTCTTCACCACGAGCCATTTTTGAAAACTGATCAACCAACTGACTAATCTGGCTCTTACTTTTTCCAGATACTAAATCCGTCATCATTGAGGCGGAAGCTTTCGATATTGCACAACCATCCCCATAAAAATAAATATCTGTCACTTTATCATCGTTGATGTTAACAGCTAAATCAATGATATCACCACAAGTTGGGTTATACTTTCGAACATGATAACTTTCTGTTCCCAACATAGGCTTGTAATTATGTGGATGTTGCGCGTATTCCATAATTGTTTGACGATACAAATTATCTAAATTATGCAAACTCACGATTAAAGTACTCCTTAATTTTTCCTATGATATCAATAAAGTGATCAATTTCTTCACGCGTGTTATAAATGTACAAGCTGACACGAACTGTGGCAGCAATACCTAAGTATCGCATGAGTGGTTGTGTACAATGGTGGCCTGCTCGTACTTCAATACCTTCTTGATCCAATGCAGTTGCTAAATCATGCGCATGAACACTATCTAAATTAAATGCGATAACACCCGAATGGTGTTCACTATCTTGCGGACCGTATACAGTAACGCCAGGTATTTTTTTTATTTTTGGCAAAGCGTAAGAAACCAATGATTGTTCATAAGCCTCTACTTCAGTCATACCAATATTTGTCAAATAATCGACAGCTGCTCCCAAACCAATGGCACCAGCAATATTAGGTGTTCCAGCTTCAAAACGCCAAGGTAATGGTTGAAATGTTGCTTCATGAAGGTCAACTAGTTCAATCATTTCCCCACCAAATTGCGCTGGATTCATTTTGTTCAATACATCATACTTACCATAAAGAACACCAATACCCGTTGGTCCTAACATTTTATGACCAGAGAAAGCAAAAAAATCAACGTTCATATCTTGAACATCTATTACCATGTGTGGCGCTGATTGAGCACCATCAGCAATCATAATAGCGCCATGTTGATGTGCCATTTGTGCTAATTCTTTTATTGGGTTAACCACACCTAACACATTAGAAGCATGGGTAACAGATACGATTTTAGTTCTGTCAGACATTTTTTCTTCAGCATCAGCCAAGTCCAACGTGCCATCTGCTTTAAGGTTAATATATTTTAAGTTAGCGCCGACACGCTGTGCTAACTGTTGCCAAGGTACTATATTAGAATGATGCTCCATATAGGAAATTAGAATTTCATCCCCTTGCTTAATGTTTTCCGCACCATAGGTACTTGCCAACCAATTCAACGATTCTGTTGTACCACGAGTAAAGAGAACTTCTTCGCGTTTTTTTGCATGTATAAAATTTTGAACCTTGTCTCGTGCCTGTTCATATGCGTTTGTAGCTCGTTCTGACAGTTCATAAATACCACGATGTACATTAGCATTATCATTTTGATAATAATCAACGAGTGAATCAATGACAAACTGTGGTTTCTGGGAAGTCGCCGCATTATCAAAATATATCATTTGCTGTCCGTTGATTTTTTGGTTTAATATTGGAAAATCAGTTTTAATCATCTTCATGTTTTAACTTTCTTTCTATTTCCTCAACTACCTGCTGTTGTGCTTCTTTTGTCGGCATTTTTGCTAATACTTCACCCATAAATCCACGAATAACCAATTTTCGAGCAACTTGTTCACTAATACCTCTACTCATTAAGTAGTACATCTGATTCTCATCAACACGACCAACTGAAGCCGCGTGACCGGCTGTAACATCGTTTTCATCAATCAATAATAGTGGATTAGCATCACCTCGTGCTCGACGGGACAACATCAAGACACGTGATTCTTGTTGCGCATCTGATCCCTTTGCACCCTTAATAATTTTCCCAATACCATTAAAAACTAATGTAGAACGATTTAAAATGACCCCTCGTTGGAAAATATGTCCTAATGAATGACGACCTCGATTTAAGATAGTCGTTACAAGACCCTGAGTTTGTTTCTTTGTTGTCAGGCCAATAACATTTGTATGTGAGGTAGAACCTTCCCCATTCAATTGACTTGCTAAGCGAATAATAACATTTCCATCATTAAACTCGGCATTTTGCCAATCAACTGTTGCGTGATTTCTTACTTCTGCCTCACGGTTAATAAAGGCTGTTGTTTGTTCTCCAAAAGAATCAATATTAGCATAAGTAACTTGAGCACCTGAATCGGCTATAACTTCAATAATAACCGAAGCTTTTGTTTTTTGAGTACCTATCGTATGCATCTCTTGCAGAATATCAACTTTAGCGTTCGAACCAATATAGACGAAAATTCGAGCAACCAAATCTTTGCCAGAAGTAGCCAAATGATTTAAGGTTAAATGTAAAACTTCGTCAAATTGAACATTTTCCGGAATATATACGAAAATCCCCGTATTAAATTGGGCAAAGTTTTGAGCTGACAAACGATCCGTTGCTTTATCAATAACACTCCCAATCATCTTTTTAACAAGATCTGGATGCTCTGTTTTCGCTTGTACCATGCTCATCAACATCACCCCTTGAGCGGTCATCTTTTCTGTCAGATGTTGATATGTTGTCGATAGGCCACTAACTTCGATGCCATTCTTCTTATTTTTCATAAAGAACGATGTTGTAGCTTTATCTGTGGCTGGTATCATTTCATCAATCTGCCATGAATTATAGCGAACTTTGGCAAATGTAGGCAACGGAAGAGATTGTATTACACTATTATCAACCATATCAATCCTCCACAAAATACGAATTCACATCTTCATCTGTTAAATGAACATTCAATCCAAGTTCATCTCGCAAACCAGCATATCCTTCAGCTTCCAGCTTCTTGGCCAGCTCTGCACCACCTGTTTTGACAATTTTACCACCCATCATGACGTGGACAAAGTCTGGAACGATGTAATCAAGTAGTCGCTGATAATGTGTAATCATTAACGCACCAAATTCGCTAGAGCGCATTTCATTCACACCACGGGAAACGACCTTCAAGGCATCAATATCTAATCCTGAATCAATCTCATCTAAAATAGCAATTTTAGGTTCAATCATCATCATTTGCAAAATTTCATTACGTTTTTTTTCACCACCAGAGAAACCCTCATTAAGATATCGTTCCGCCATTTCTTCAGACATAGATAAAAATTCACGCTTTTCATCAAGTTTTTCAATAAATGACATAATACCAATTTGATCATCTTCCGGACGGCGTGCGTTAATTGCTGCCCGCATAAACTCAGCATTTGTTACGCCTTGAATTTCTGATGGATATTGCATAGCTAAGAATAGACCCGCACGTGCACGCTGATCAACTGACATTTCAGCTAAATCTTGATCGTCAATGTAAATATGACCTTCAGTCACCTCATAGGCTGGATGCCCCATAATAGTTTGCGATAACGTTGATTTTCCCGTTCCGTTTGGACCCATGATGGCATGAATTTCACCAGTATTAACAATTAAGTTAACTCCCTTTAAAATTTCTTTTCCTTCTACTGAAACGTGTAAGTTTTCAACCTTGAGTGTTGCCATTGTTGTTTTCCCCTTTTCGTTGACTGATCTTTTTTAAAATGTCTTCGTTCTTATGTATTTTAGCAATTACACGTGCATTTTCAATCATTTCATTCACAATAAAATCTTGACTATGCCACGTATCACTTGCCTGTACCAATAGCCAAAAAAAGTTTTCCAAGAAATACGTGCTGTCACTTGCGTTTGCCAAATCAATGCCATAAGTTGCCAACATCATAGCATATTTGTAGTTTTTAATCGACATTTGGTATTGAGCTAACAGATAAACAATCGCGGCTTGACATCCTGAATGATCCACCGTTGATGTTTCTTTCTGATATCGCCACACATCTTCAAAAGCTTGTTGTGCCTCATGAAATTGGCCACGTTGATAATAATAATGGCTTGTTATAGCATAAAATAACAACTTGTGAGATTTGTTAAGTCCAGCAATATTAATTTTTTTAATCACTCGCTTTGCTGCGGAACAATCCTTTTTTAAAATAACTGAAGAAAAATATTGAGCAATTTGATACATAGGTTGTTCATTATCTAGTAATTTATCAACCTCTACTTGACTCATTAACTGCTCAAACTGTGAAATATTTTGATAAAAAAGTTCTTGCATCGCTTGCGTTAAGACTTCTTCATTATGTGTCTGACGAGCGGTCACATTGATAGGAAAAACATCATTTAATGTCAAACCTAGTCTTTCACATAAGGCAATCATGATATCGAAAGCCGGAACTTGCTGATGTTTTTCAAATTTTGATAGCGTAGCTTGTGTGCAAATATCAGCACAAAGTACCATTTGTGATATCTTTAAGCGTTTTCTAGTATTAATAAATTTGTCTATATTAATCATTGATCCCCCAATCCTATGAAAAAAGGCACCTAACTGCTTTCACAGTTAGGTGCCTGAACAAAAAATGTCCCAACTGTCTACTAAATCTAAAACGGTTAGTAGACGTTAACTCAAAATAACCTACTAATCATCAATTGAGAAGAAGGATAATGAGAATGTTGTTTAATTTTTTTATTTTTTTATTCATATGTAATTTTTGTTTCTGAGCAATAACTCACGATAATATTAAAATAATTATATTCCTATAATTTATAAATGTCAAACGTTATCAGAACTATTCAAGGCAGATTTGATATGTTATACACCTAAATTAAACTTGTGACTGATTATTTTGTTAGAAAATATAAATTTGGAATAGTTCATTGACAATTGAACTTATACCCCTATACTCAAATTAGTAAAAACATATTAAAATTAGAAATTGCGGAGAAATATTTCATGACAGATACTTTTTCATTTAATGTAAATAGTGATGATCTACAAAAACGATCTGATCACATCAAGATGGGAATTCATCAAGCCCCAGCCCGCTCGTTACTATATGCGACCGGTCAAGTTAGTAACCCAGAAGATATGAAAAAACCTTTCATAGCTATCTGTAACTCATATGTAGAGATTATCCCTGGTCACGTTCATTTACGTGAATTAGCTGATGTTGCAAAACAAGCCATCCGTGATGCTGGTGGTATTCCATTTGAATTCAATACAATTGGTGTTGATGATGGAATTGCTATGGGTCACTTGGGTATGCGTTATTCCTTACCTTCTCGTGAATTGATTGCTGACTCAGCCGAAACTGTCATTACCGCACACTGGTTTGATGGCGTATTTTTCTTACCAAACTGTGACAAAATCACTCCTGGTATGATTATGGCCTCGTTACGTTGTAATGTACCCTCCGTATTCGTTTCTGGTGGGCCAATGAAGGCTGGACTAGATCCACAAGGAAAAGCAACAACATTGTCTTCAATGTTTGAAGCTGTTGGCGCATTCAAATCTGGTTTAATGAACGAAGAAGAATTCTTAGAAATGGAACAAAATGCATGCCCAACTTGTGGTTCTTGTGCTGGTATGTTTACAGCTAATTCAATGAACACTTTAATGGAAGTTATGGGTATCGCGCTGCCTTTCAATGGTACAGCGTTAGCCATTTCTGATGAACGACGTGACCTTATTCGCGATGGTGCCAAACAACTAATGCGCATGGTTAAAGAAAATGTTAAGCCACGTGATTTAATTACAAAAGAAGCACTTGATGACGCTATGGCACTCGACATGGCTATGGGTGGATCAACAAATACTGTGTTGCATGTTTTGTCCATCGCTCATGAAGCTGGTATTGACTATGATCAAGCAGACATCAATGAAATCGCTAAAAAGGTTCCTTATTTATCTAAGATCGCGCCTTCATCAAAATGGGCCATGGAAGATGTCCACAAAGCTGGTGGCGTACCCGCTATCATAAATGAACTAATTCGTATGGGTGGCGTCTTACATCCCGACCGTATGACAGTTACCGGAAAAACTTTACGTGAGAATGTTGCTGATCATGAAATTCTCAATGATGAAATCATCCGTAAGTTTGATGTTAACCCATACTCCAAGCAAGGTGGATTATCAATATTATATGGAAATTTGGCACCAAAAGGCTCAGTTATTAAAGCAGGTGGTGTTGATCCAAGTATTAAAATATTTACCGGTGAAGCAATTGTGTTCGATTCTGAACAGGAGGCTGTTGATGCTATTGATGCTGGTAAAATTCATGCTGGACACGTAGTTATTATCAGATATGAAGGACCTAAGGGTGGTCCCGGTATGCCTGAGATGCTTGGACCAACATCCGCAATCACAGGAATGGGACTTGGAAAAGAAGTCGCATTGGTTACAGATGGTCGTTTTTCAGGTGCATCTCGTGGTATTTCAGTCGGGCATGTTAGTCCTGAAGCTGCCGATGATGGACCAATAGCGCTTGTTGAAAATGGTGATCAAATTACAATTGATCTTGTCAAACGCACAATGCATTTGCATGTGGAAAACGATGAACTGGAACAACGCCACAAACAATTAAAGCCATTTGTTCCTAAAATTAGAAAAGGATGGATGGCACGCTATCAAGCCCTCGTAACCTCTGCAAATACAGGTGCTGTATTAAAGGGAGCAGATGAACTTTTCCCAAACTAAAGCTTTATCTTACCAGTAATAAAGGACTGACCCATGGAAAATAAAACACAAGAACTACAAGACCAGATGTTAGAAGCCCTATCACAAGTAATTGACCCAGAACTACGTTGCGATATTGTCAGTTTGGGATTGGTCTATGGATTAGCCATGGATGAAAATGGTCATGTCACCGTCAAACTTACTTTAACAACCATGGGTTGTCCGTTAACTGCGGTATTAGACACAATGATTACGCGCGCTTTACTGGCAATCGATGCTGTCAATAGTGTCAAGATCGACTTAGTTTGGGAACCAGCATGGTCTCCTGATAGAATGAGCCGTTATGCAAAAATGGTTTTAGGTGTCCATAGTTAAAAACACCATCCTTACTTCAAGTTACCGGGAGAGTAATATGAATACAATTAAATCGCTTTCAAAATTTCTTACCAAATTTTTCACCGTCTTTGTTATTTTAGTAGCCTTAGCGGCTATTTTCATTCCTAGGCCTGGCACATCACTTGCTACAACAAAAGTGGGTAACCTCTCAGCCGTATCAATATTGCTGATGATTGTTTTGTTTGGCATGGGGATCACTTTAACACCAACTGACTTTAAAAGAGTAGCTCGAAATCCATTACAAATTATTTTGGGAACAATCGCACACTACGTCATTATGCCCTTAATTGCTTTTTTATTAGTACACCTTTTTGGATTAACAGGTTTGGATTAACAGGTGCTGCTGCCGTTGGGGTGATATTGGTGGGATCAGCTCCATCTGGCACTTCCTCTAACGTTATGTCGTTTTTATCTGGCGGTGATGTTGCACTTGATGTTTCAATCGGCCTACTTTCTACATTGTTAGCACCTATCATGATTCCAACACTATTGAAACTGTTGGCTGGCAAATGGGTGCATGTTCCTTTTACATCAATGTTCTTTTCAGCATTTCAAATTGTTGTCATTCCTATCGTACTAGGTGTCATTGTTCACATGATTTTTAAAGAACACGTACAAAAAGTGATTGAATTATGCCCTTGATATCACAAGTCGCTATATTAGTAATTATTTTAGCCGTGTTGTCAGCTAATTCTAAAACCATTTTGGCAGTTTCAACCTTAATTTTAGTGCCCGTTATTATATTACACAATTTATTAGGCTACTTACTAGGCTATGGTTTCTCAAAAATGATGAAAATGAAGACGCCTCAACAAAAGGCAATCACCTTCGAAGTTGGTATGCAAGATTCTGCGCTTGCCTCTACATTAGCCATCTCATTCTTTGAACCAGCTTCGGCTATTGCCGCAGTTATGTTCTCCGTATGGCACAATATCTCCGGTTCAGTATTAGCCTCTCTTTGGAAGAATCATACAGATAATACACAAGACTAAAAATACTTTTAAAAGGACGATGCTATAAGCACCGTCCTTTTTATTTAATAACTAATTTCTATATTTATCGCAAAATTTCATTTTCAGTGAAACCACCATTAACCATTGTCACAGCATCGTTTAAGGCCATTTCAACCATATTTTTAATTGCGGTATCTGTGTAAAAGGCAATATGTGGTGATAACAGAAAGTTATCATACTGGAGTAATCGTTGTATATCTGCAGGCAATTTTGTCGTAGGCTGCTTTTGATTCATAAAATCATTTTCATTTGGTGCCACATCAAAGGCTGCACCTGCTAGCAGCCCTGACTGAAGGGCTTTTTCCAACTCAACCATATCAACAATTTCGCCACGTGCAAAATTCAACATAATTGTTCCTGGCTGAATCTTGGCAAAGAAATTCTTATCTGCCATACCACGTGTTTCGTCATTTAAAGGCGTATGAAAGCTAATCACATCTGCTCGAGACAAAGCATCATCTAGTGTCGTATAAACTACAAATGGTTCATTCTGAGCTCGATAAACAGGGTCAACGCCTAACACTGTCGCCCCCAGCGCATGAAGCATTTCTGCAAGTGCCGTTCCAATACGCCCCACACCGATTACAGCGACAGTTAAATTATGAATTTCTCGTGCTTGCCCGCCAGCTGCCCAAGTGTAATCTCCTACTGCCATAGCACGTTCAAATTTCTTGTTATGACGAATCAAGTTAAAAAGTTGCGTCAATGTGTATTCTGCAATTGCTCGGGGTGAATAAGCTGCAACATTCGATAGGCGAATATTATTAGCAAACGCTTCTGGTAAATTTAGCACGTCATAACCGACTTGTCGAATAGCGATTTGTTTAATATTGAATTGAGCAAGTTGATTGTAAATTGGTGCATTAATTGCTGTCGTTTGCTGTGTAGTAATAGCATCAAACCCTTTAGCACGTTCTACCGTACTTTCATCAAGCGGTTGGTCAATAGTCACAACTTCATGCCCAGTCTTCTCAATCCATTTCTTTACATATGGTAATTCATCTGACACTGTATTGTACATTAAAATTTTCATGATACCCTCCAAATGTGTGCTAAGAATAGTTTATTTCACCGTACCCAAGAAATACTTCTTTTTACCACGACGAACCAATACAAACTTTCCATCATAATGTTTTGTTGGGTCAATTTCAAAGTTAAGGTCTGTCACTCTCTCACCACTAATTGTTATCGCACCATTTGTGACATCTTCCCGAGCTTGACGTTTTGACTTTTCTACTTCTCCGTCAACTAAGAAATCGACAATATTCTTTTTCTCTGAAGTAATATCAAAACTTGGAACACCACCAAATGCATCTGCAATGTCTGCTGCTGAAAGATCGGCAACGTCACCACTAAATAGTGCAGCAGACAATTTTTCTGCATCTACAACCGCTTGTTCTCCATGAACGAACTTAGTCACTTCTTGTGCCAAACGTTTCTGTGCTACTCGGCCACCAGGATTGTTTTTTGACTCTTGTTCAAGTGCGTTAATTTCATCAACCCCCAAGAATGTAAAGTACTTCAAATACTTCACAACATCCTCATCACTTTGGTTAAACCAAAATTGGTAAAAAGTGTAAGGAGAAGTTTTTTCTGGATTTAACCAAATAGCATTCCCTTCTGATTTTCCAAATTTTTTGCCAGATGAATCTGTCATCAAAGGAATTGTCAAACCAAATGCTTTCGCATCATTGCCTTCAATTGAATGAATTAAATCAATACCAGATGTGATATTACCCCATTGGTCTGATCCACCAATTTGTAATTGAACATTTTGGCGGCGCCACAATTCATGGAAATCAATGCCTTGTAAAATTTGATATGTGAATTCTGTAAATGAAATACCAGTTTCTAAACGAGATGCAACCACATCCTTTTTTAACATTACATTAATAGAAAAAAGCTTTCCATAATCACGTAAAAAGTCTGTTAACGTTAACTTTCCAAGCCAATCATTATTATTTACAATAGCCGTGTTGGCATCCCCAAATAATTTAGTTACTTGTTCGGTAATGCCTTTTTCATTTTCATGTAATTGTTCTGGTGATAATAATTGACGCTCTGTAGTTGGTCGAGGATCCCCAATGGCTCCCGTTCCACCACCAATGATAATAACCGCTTTACCACCAGCATTTTGGAAACGCTTTAGTACCATGAATGGAATCAAATGCCCCAAATGTAATGAATCAGCTGTTGGGTCTGTTCCCACATACGCGCCAATTTCACCTGATTGCATTGCATTAATCAATCCCTCTTCATCAGTAACTTGATTTAGCGCACCGCGCCACTTTAAATCTTCAATAAAATTCATCGTTATCTCCTTTAATTACAGAAAAAATCGTCCTAATCTAAATAGACTAGGACGATTTTCACCGTGGTACCACCTAAATTGTAAGTCATCGGACCTACCACTTAATATGCCTTATCGCGGCACACGTCATTGATTTACACACTGTGTAACTCAACAATACCCACGGATTAGCTCACAGCAACCGCTAACTCTCTTTGACACGCATGGTATTATCTTTATCAGCGTAATGAATGTTTTTATTATACCAGAATTTCAGATAAATAGGACATTTTAATTTTACAAGAAAACGATAAGAATGTTTCATGTGAAACATTCTTATAACCGCCTATAACACATTACTTTGACAACCACAGTAATATGTTATATTATGTAGCTATAAGAGGTAACTGCATATGGATATATCAAAAGATCTCATTCGTGGTCATACGGACACCATTATTTTAAATATTCTCAGTCAAGGTGATTCTTATGGATACCAAGTTTCAAAATCCATTCGCCAATTATCCAATAAACAATATGAACTGAATGAGGCAACACTGTACACTGCGTTTAGACGCTTGGAAAAGGTCGGAGACATCCGTAGTTATTGGGGTGATCAAACCCAGGGGGCTAGACGAAAATACTATACCCTTACTGATCAGGGCCAACAACATTTTAAATCAGCACAACAAGAATGGGACTTCGCCAAAGATATCATTAGCCATTTAATTAGCGGGAGGATAAAAGATTATGATGAGCGTTGAAATGGAAATTAGAACCCGTTTGGATGTTATTTTTTCTAAATATACGCCGAACGCACAATTAACGGAATTTAAAGAAGAACTTGTAGCCGATTTATTAGAGGTTTATCAAGATTTTTCCAAAACTGATCGGTCCCATAATGAAGCTTTGGACGATGCTTTTGAGCAACTAGGTGATATTGATAGTTTGTTAAAAGACTTGAGTGAACCTAGTACAAAAGAGGAAACAAACAAAGAATCTGAGCCAAAAAGACCTTACGTGGATATTTCAAATAAAGGCGTGCACATTGGAAATTTACACATCAACAAAAAAGGCGTAACGCTTGGTGATGATATCATCCTTGATGGCAAAAATAATAAAGTCCAATTTGGTGATTGGTTGCACGTTGACCGCAATGGCGCCCGTGTGGGCGATAAATACTATAAGTTTGAAGATAATGTTGATTCAGATAGCAATGATAATTTTGAAAATAAAGACTTCAAGGAACCTAACTGGGCTAAAGCTCACCATCAATTGACCGTGCCAACTAGTAGCAAAGATTTTGTAATTGATTACAGCGAAGCTTCGATTCACTTCTATACAAATGATAAAATCGACCTCATTACTATTGATGAGTACTTTAGTCGTGATAATAGACGTTATTTTGCCACTATCTCAGAAAATGATGATAAAATTGTAGTTAACCAGGGTGAACATCCAATGCTCTTCCATGTCCGTGCTGCCGTGAACATAGGCATTCCACGCACGTTCAACACTGGGAAAATAGAAGTACAAAACCAAGCGGGCAGCTTATATGCACAAGACTTAGTTACCGAGAAGTTTAATGTTCAAATTAATGCCGGCAGTTTCAAAGTCAAAAATATGGATACCAAGACTGCAGATTGGCAACTTGCATCCGGCTCAATAAAGGCAACACATATCAAGGCTGAACAAGCTAAAATATATGCTCAATTAGGTGCTGTCAATATCAACGATGCAACTATTGATTATGCTAAAGTTAACGCTGACTTTGGTTCGGTACGTATAAACAATTTTATTGGTGGCGGAGAATTCAAGATTAATTCAGGTTCACTTCGTTTAAGAGTTGACCAACTAACAAACGATTTGAAACTAAACTCTAATTCTGGTACCATTCGCTTAACGGCTCCAGCTGATCAAGACTTCAATTTTGAACTAGCAACTAACTCAGGAGCAGTTCATTTGGATCGCAGTGACATCCATTATAATAAAAGTTTCGATGGCTATAAAAGTGGATTTGTTGGTGCTAACCCTGAATTTACAATCGATGCACAAGCAGCTATGGGTTCTATAAAGATATACTAGTACCTATATTTGATTTCTAAGCTTAAATCAACAATTATTACATGGAGGAATAACAATGACAAAACCTAAAAAATTAACTCGCTCACGTGATAACCGTGTTATTGCCGGAGTCCTTGGCGGGATTGCTAACTATTTTAATTGGGATGCTACGTTAGTTCGAATCATTTTCGTGGTATTAGGATTCCTACCCGTTCTGCCCGGAATTTTAGTTTATATCATCGCCTGGGTGTTGATTCCTGATGAACCACGTCAGACACATTATTATTCAGACGGTTCTAGAAAAGATGTCACACCTGATGACTACGATGATCGCCCTTAATCAAAACATTAATCTCAAATAGACCCTGTGGACTTTTTTCATATCCACAGGGTCTATTTACTCGCTTTGCAAAAACGCATTGTTATTTAGTATTTTCTCTGATAAATGCCAATTTTTTTGCATGAATATCATCCGTATTGAAATCACGTGGTCCATGATGCGCATCATCAACTAGTATCACCTCAGCTCTTTTACCCACTTTCTGATAATACTTTTCAGCCAATGAAACACTCTGTAAATAAGGCACTACATCATCCTTAGTTCCAGCAAATAATAACAACGGCGGCATATTCTTTGAAAAATAAGTTGCCGGATTCGCTTGTGCAACTTTACTTGGCATCTGATCCGGCCGTTTGGTACCTAACATTATTCCTTCAAATGACTGTGCCTCACCAGTTTCGCTGAATTGTGGTTTTATATTGAGCTCAGCAAACTGTTTAGAAAAATCGTCAACTTTGTAGGGCCCATACATCCCAATCACGCAACTAATTTTTGGAAAAAACGTGTGTTCCGCTGCATCTTTGAGTCTGCCCAACAATAGATGCTCAGATATCGTTGCTGCAGTTAAAACAGCTAACTGGGCCCCACTAGATTCTCCAATCAATATAATGTTGTCCGTATCAAGGCCATACTGCTTTGAATTTTTTATCAAAAAATTTATTACTGCACGAATCTCAGCGATTTGGACAGGGAAAGTTTGTTCACCTAGCTGATTAAGCGAATAATCTGGACTAACTACTGCAAAGCCATCACTCAAGAACCGTAAACTGGGATTCAGTTTATATGAGGATTTTTGTCCTCGAAGCATACCACCACCATAGATGTCTATAATAACTGGATAATTTTCCCCCACCTTAGGTAAATAAAGGTCAAGCTGATGACGATCTCCAACCGAATAGCTAAGATCATGAAAAACCCTAGCATTTTTTGGCATATTTGCTGGAATATATTTATATGTTTTATCTTTGAATAACATACTTTCATTATAAAACAATTAACGTATCCGTCAAATTGTAATAATAATATTAAAACTGATACAGATTTTACCACTACCAGCTTATAATAAGTTAAAATGGTTTAAATATAACAATTGGAGAACGTTGTATGCTTCAAAATTCTATACAACTTACAAATAATAAGCTACGTGAAATACTATTTGCTGGTCGTTTCGGTATTGAAATAGAAGAACACCGTGTACAATCAGGAAGTAAAAGCCTATCCCAGCATCCACACCCACGTGATTTAGGCAATCGGAAATATCAACCCTACTTCCAGACTGATTTCTCTGAAAGCCAAGAAGAGCTAGTCACCGCTACTAAGCATTCTTCAAAAGATGCCTTAATGCATTTGCACGAACTCCAGACTATTTTGGCATCTGAACTGGCTGAGGATGAAATCATTTGGCCTCTTTCGATGCCCCCACACATGTCTGCCAACGATATTGATTATTTGCTTAATCATTTTGAACGGTCTTGGTATCAAGAATATCGGGATGTTTTAGTCGAGCGTTATGGACCTTTCAAGCATATTATGGCTGGAATTCATGTTAATTTTTCAGCAGCTGACGACTTAGTTTGGTGGTTTGGCTCTCAAAAAGAAATCAATTCCTATCCTGTTGCCAAAAATGAATTATACTTTCAAATCGCTCAGCAGATAGCTAATTATAGGTGGCTACTGACCTATCTTTTTGGTGCAAGCCCCGTTTCTGAAAATTCAATAGATAATTTACCAACCAATTTCAAACATATGCAACCGGTTCGCTCTTGGCGCGCCAGTAATTTTGGTTTTGCAAATCATAACGATATTGAATTTGACTATACTAGCTTTGAAACGTATATGCAACAACTCCAACATTATGTTGATACTGGCCAGTTCTATGATAAAAGTGAGTTTTATGGTCCCGTACGCTTAAAGGCTCCAGGAAGTTTGAATAATATGGCACAACGTGGCGCCTCATACTTAGAGTTTAGGATGTTTGATACCAATCCTTTCACACTAGATGGTATTTCACAAGATGCGTTAAGCTTCCTCCATTTGCTAATCATCGATGCCATCATTAATCCACAGCAATGGTCAGAGGACGAGCTAAAAAGTGCGCAGTCCCTAAACCATACGGTAGCTTTACAACATCCAAATGATCCCCTCGTCCCATCACTCGCCACTTCTGCTAAACAATTGATTCAACGCTTGGAGGATATTATTAAGCTATCCCCCGCTGAACTACAGGAAGATTTTTTTAGCGCTCTCACATTCGCTAAGAATACCCTTGCTGATCCAACAAAAACTATTGGGTCCCAGTTATCAAATTTTATTAGTGATGATTCTCTGGAATCATTTGCTTTGAAACGCGGACAACAGATTTTGTCAGAACGAAAATCCAGCAGTAATAACTTTGTTTTTGCCCCTAATCACTTAAAACAAACTTACATCCAAGCGCATAAATTAGGATTTAAAACATTATTGCGCAAGGATAATTATTTACAAATAAGCCAAAACGACCACGTCTGGACGTTCACAAAAAATACAGACTTAACTAAATATGTCAAAACAAAAAAGTAATGATACGGACTGTATCATTACTTTTTTAGTAGTTGTTATCTTAAAATATCAATCAAGTTTTTGTTACTTGCTGTTTTTGCTGGTAAAATACCAAACACTAGACCAACAACTGTTGATGTTCCGAAAGCCAATAGAAATGTTGATAGTGAAACACTAGCTTTAAATGGTAGAAAAGCAGAAATTCCCATTGCTATCCCTAACCCTGCAAGGTAGCCAATCATGCCACCACTAAGTGTTAACATAACTGCTTCAATCAAAAACTGCCATAAAATTTGTTTCTGAGATGCCCCCACAGCCATCCGAATACCAATTTCTTGAGTCCGCTCACTAACTGCAATATACATCATGTTCATGACCCCAATACCGGCAATAAATAATGAAATACTGGCGACAGCAACAATAAAGTAAGTAATACCCTTAATGACTGCTGTTATACCTTTAAGCATGGCTGCTGTATCAAAAAACTCATAGGATCCGGAAGCATGTTGTGAACCAATTTTATTGAGTTGATCTTTAATATCAGTTGTTGCTTTAGATATATTTGTACCAGACACAAATGTTAGTTTTAAGGTATTCGCATTAACCGTTGCGTTACTGTTCTCAAACACGTGTCGTGGCACAACGACGTCGTAATTGTAAAATTCACCCTTTACCGCATTATTATTAATAATGCCAACAATTGTATACATTGTGCCATTGATTTCAATTCCTGAATTCAACGCATTTCGATTTGTTCGATAACCTTTCTTGGCAATTGATTGACTAACCAATGCAACTGGGTTATCCATTGAGATATCTGTTGCTTTAATGCCATGCCCAGTAATGATCTCACTGTCATTTGCTGTTGTTGCTAAATATACTGATGCTGTTATACTCTTACCATTAATGGTCCCCTCACTGGATAAGATACCATGATCATCAGACTGTACCGTAACTTTGCTGACTTTAGCATTAGCGCGAATACGCGCTAAATCATCATTGTTAAATCCGGAAATTTTAGCATCATTACTTGGCGAAAATGTAATCTCCGTCGACTGTTGTCCACTGCTGTCGGCCTGCAAATTTTTCAGCATTTCAATCCGTGCCCCATCACCAAGAGATAGGATGGTAATCACCGAAGCAATACCAATAATAATGCCAATCATAGTTAAAATACTGCGACGTTTATTCGAAATTAACGACCTGAATGAACTGACAATTAACTCACGAACCTGCATGCTGCACCTCCACGTCACTTTGTAAACGACCGTCTAAAATCCTAATTAAACGATTTGTTTGGCGTGCAACGTTTTCATCGTGTGTCACCATAATGATTGTTGTTCCATTACGATTTAGCTCTTCAAAAAGTGCCAATATTTCTCGAGATGTCGCTGAATCCAATGCCCCCGTGGGTTCATCTGCCACTAGAAAGTTAGGACGTGTGACAATTGCACGAGCAATTGCAACACGTTGCTGTTGTCCACCCGATAAATTTTTAGGTAGTTTATCATAACTGTCAGGTAATCCGACTTGCTCCAACACATCATTTACACGAGCAATAATATCACGTCGCTTCAAACCGGCATATAATAATGGCAACCCAACATTTTCGCCTACACTTTGGTTCCTAATTAGTTTGAAATTTTGAAAAACAAAACCAACTGATTGATTACGTAATCGAGCATGATCGCGTCTATTCAACTCATTAACTACAGTGCCGTTAAAATTATATTGTCCATCAAAATTATTGTCTAAAAAACCAATAATGTTAATCAATGTTGATTTCCCTGAACCGGACGGTCCCATAATCGCAACGAATTCACCAGCATTAATATTTAACGAAATTTCATGTAAAGCTTTATAATTCTCGTTTCCCTGTCGATAACTTTTGCTGACTGAAACTAAGTTAATCATCAACAACCTCTCCATTTGTCAACTTTGCATCCGGATTAGTAACCAATTCTTCCCCTTTACTAATACCAGAGTTAACAATGTACGTATCTCCATTTTGCGTTAAGTCAGCTTGAGCTCGACTAGCCTTACCATCAATAACTTTGTAGACACTGCCTTTATATACCGCTGATTTTGGAATTTTTAACTCTGACTGCGGCACCTTCACCTTAACGCTTTGTCCGTACAAAAAGTCGTTATTAACACTGGCAGAGAAAGGATAATACGTTGTTCCTTTGCCCTGACTAGATGGAATTTGTTCAATTTTTGTAATCTTAGTACTTTGTTTTGGCGAGCCATCAATACCGCTCACTGTGACATTGTCTCCAGCGTGTACCTTGCTGTAATCATATTCTGACACATTAGCTTGCAAAACTTTTTGACTTGAATTCATTGTGATGGCTGGTATACCATCTTTTGTATCGTTACTTACTGAAACAACCCCGTCAAAAGGTGCTTTCAAAGATACAGTTAATTTACCTTGTAATTCTGCTAGCTTATTTTGGGCATCTTGCAAATCACCATTTGCATCAGTTAGTGCTTGTTGCGCTTGTGTAACAGTGTCCTTTAGCGACATTTTAGTATCCGCATCTGCTTGATTGTAACTTTGTTGTGCATTTTTTAGTGTAGCTGATGCGCTGCTAACTGCGCGATTGGCTTTATTTACAACATCCTGTTGCGAACTAATAGAATCTTGCACATCTGTAGCAGTTACGGTAAGTAAAATATCACCATTTTTAACAGACTGCCCATCTTTCACATTAATCTGTTGCAATTTCCCAGTTGGTGAGTTTAAAGATTGTGTTTTTTCAGCAACCACTTTTCCTGACATTGTAAGTGGTAAGGCACTAGTTACTTTATACACTTGATACTTGTTTTTAGCCGTTGTTGCCGGCTTTACCAGTTTATGGTAAGCTTCCACACCAGTGGCAGTTAAAATACCAAGTGCAGCAACACTTCCAACAACAGTTACTATGATTTTTGTTTTGCGTTTCATATACTTCCCCTACATAACATGTTAATGATTATTCAAAACTCTTTATCGTTAACTACAAAAAGTTAAAACGCAAAGGCCATCCCAGCTCCCAAAACTACTGAAATCACAATAAAAATAATCTGTGTACGTTTTGTAATCGTACCATCCTGACGCAAAATTAATGTATATAAGAATGCCGCAACAAGATCACCAATAATGCTTGCTGCTTTATTATCATTCTTGTATAGATTCAAAACTGTTATTAGAAACAGATTAATGATTCCAACAGGTAGCATGCTTACTACTGTGGCATACCAAGAATTCATGAATGATACGGATTGCTTTGCCTCTTGTCCAAGTTGCGAAAGAAAAATAAATAATTTGCTAAATAACGCACTAAATATAACGGATGCTGTTGCTCCAACAACTATCCCAATCATTACAGGCAAAGTTGGCGTATTAAACTCAGATCCACTTACGTCTTTTATAGCGATCAAACTACCAACCATCGTTATTCCGATTAGAACCAAAGTACCAACGATTGTTAACACAATCTTAACTGTTTTTGTCATATTTCTCCCTGTTGATTACCAAGACTACAAGATTCATCATGCTTGCACCCTAACAATAGTTCAAACTGTAACAACCTGCGAAGTAAAATAGATGAGTTTTGAAAATATCCCCACAGACTTTCAAAAAATCATCTATTTTTTAAACACAAGTATAAGTGAACTATCAGATAATCTCTCTTCTCCTTTGTTTGTATCGGGCCTATACTATTTAGCCGATAGTTATTATTATATCAAAGTCGACAGGCCCAAAATTCATCAAAAATTACGTCATATCGTATTTTTTGCGATAAATATTTTATTGACTTTTATAGTAAAATCTGATAATAATTGTTTTAATTAAACAAACCAAAAATAGATGGGATTTTTCGCCTATATTTTTCGGACTTTATTATTGATTTATAAAAAAACAGTGGTATTTTCATGTATGAAACTAATAAAATAATTAAAAAGATTAGAAACGATAACAAACTCACGCAAACAGAGTTTGCTGCTTTTTTGTCTGTATCTCACCAAACTGTTTCAAGTTGGGAACGTGCGAGAACCCGCCCCACACTTGTTATGTTGAAAAAAATTTCACAATCATTTAATATACCACTTTCAAAATTATTACCCGTCGATAAGGTCCCAAAGAAAAGTAAACGAGATCTGGATAAAGAAAAGTTGGCACATGCATTCTTGTGCTTATTATCTCGCTCTGATATGCGAAATGTTACTATGCAAGATATTATTCTTGAATCCGGTCTGAACCCACACTATGTCTCATCGCTTTTTTCAACACCTTTGGATATATTAACTTTTATTGCGATAAAAATTGAACAAGAAATATCAATTGCGCTGAAACACACAACAGCAACTGACCCTTTTATCATACTCGCTGACGTTATATTGCCTGTGTTATACCAGCATTGTCATGTTTTAAAAATACTCTATTCGAAAAATTATGCAAATGGCGAATGGATGCATTTTTTAGAGCAGAAATACATTAAATGGGTGACTCCATTTTTTAATAATTATTGTATTGAAAACGCCCCAGTTAGTCGATTATTTGCTATTGAACTCAGCGTAAAAATGACACTCTCAATTATTTCCACTTGGTTAACTCAACCTATCCCCGAATCACCAGAAACTTTTAGAGTTCATTTCTTACAATTAACCAAGATGTCTATCACTGACATAGCTGCCTTATAATTTTTAAATAAAAAACACCGTATTAGTAAAATACGGTGTTTTTTATTCAATAATTATGCACGCCGTATAATTATTGGTCTTGATTAAATTTTATATTGTGATTTTATTAACTTTTGTATAAACGGAGTTATCTCTATAACTATGAATAAAAATACAAATATCATGTATTATATCTGTTTTCATCGCTAATAATGACAAATAAATTATAAAAATAAGAATAGTATTGCTTTTTTATTTTATTTATTCTATACTTAGAAACATGAACAAGCAAATGAACTCACAAGTAAACAATATTATTATCAACGCAATTATTATTATTTAATAGTTGGGTTGTTATTTGGCGTAACGACTCGTAATATTTGGTCGTTACGGTTATAAAGGAGTTTAAAATTCCATTTAATAACTGTAATAGTTATTAAATGGAATTTTTTGTTTGAAATAACAATAAAAGAGGAAAATATCATGACAACATCAACAACACACAACGTACAAGAATTAACTACTAAACTCTTCCAAGCATTTGATACCAACACGCCACTTGACCGAGACGAATATGTCGGCGTTGTTGATAATTTCGAAGATGCCTATAAAGTCCAAGATGCCGTTCTTACTCAAAAGAATGCACCAGTTGCTGGTTACAAGGTTTCCCTAACGTCGCAGGAGACACAAGATTTATTTAACTCTGATTCACCGCTATATGGTGCCCAATTAGCTAATCGATTTGTCCAATCTGGTTTCAATCTAGATTTAACAGCATACAATGAACCGCTAGTTGAGGTAGAATTAATGTTTACTGCAAAAAAGGACCTAACACCATCAATGAGTGAAGTAGAACTACTTCAAAATACAACTGTTGCACCAACTTTAGAATTACCAGATGCACGTTTCAAAAATTGGTTCCCAAAGCTCGACAAGTATCTTGTTTTGTGCGATGCGGCCGTAGGTGGTGCCGTAGTTTATGGTAATCAACGTGATGGCGCTGACTTAGATTTAGCTACTTTGGCTCGTGTTTCGGCTGTTCTGTCGCACAATGATCGAGAAGTTGCCAGTGGTGTTGGCAGTGAAGTTCTTGGCAACCCAGTTACATCACTAAAATGGCTTGTTGAAAAACTATTTTCACAAGGTAAAGATTTCCCAGCAGGAACACATGCCTCGACAGGGACATTTCTACTCCCCTTATCACTCACAGCTGGAACTTGGAAAGCGCAATTCACTGAAGGCTTTGGTTCTGTTTCGGTTCATGTGAAATAATAAAAAAGTGTTCCACGTGGAACACTTTTATAATAGGCTTGTAGCTCAATGGCAGAGCGTTGCGCTGATAACGCAGAGATAGAGGATCATTACCTTTCAGGCCGATATATACTAAATTTAAAATAGAATTTTTATCAAAATAATAGCGAGTATAACCTGTACCGCACCGGTTACAAGGCCATAGCTAAGAAACTTCCCCCCAGACTTTCTGATTGTGTCCAGCTTAAGATTCAGTCCAATCCCCGCTAAGTTCACGACACCGAAAAAACCAGAAATCTGTTTGGCTCCATTTGTTATTAAGTTGGGTAAAGAAATAAAGCTATTAACTAATAGTAAAATTACGAATCCCATAATAAACCAAGGAATTTTGACCCCTTTACTATTAATATTTATTGCTGAATCGTCTTTTCTTTGTGCCATTTTAGCAAAAACTAACACAACAACCGTCAACAGAATGACACGTAACATTTTAAACAGAGTCGCATACGTGACAACAGTAGGATTAATCAATGCTGCTGTTCCAACGACTTGCCCAACTGACTGAACCACACCACCAACTAATGCCCCCAGTAGTAAGTTATGTTGTCCCAACACATATGGCCCAAGAATCGGCAAAATCAGCAATAATACGACACCGGTCAAACTAACAGTCGCAACACTTGTTCGTCGTTGATCATCAGTGGCTCCTATCGCTGGTGCTACTGACGCAATAGCACTTGATCCACAAACAGCATTACCTGCACCCATTAACATGGAGGATTTGTCAGAAACCTTAAAGACACGACCACCCATCCAAAGAACAACCAAAATAGTTAATGCCATCTGTATCAAAATGAAAGCCAAGCCATTAATGCCAAGATTTTCAATGGTCCGAAGTGTAACAGTAAGCCCCATCAATGCAATACCAATTTCGATAGGAAATTTTTCTGCCCATTTCATCCCCGGTGCAAAAGATGGCTGATTCAAAACAGTATTACCTAATAGAATACCTAGTAACATTGCGATTGCTTCTGCACCTAAAAACGGTAACCACGTAGCCAATACTTTAGCAACTGCAGACAATATCAAAGTTATGATAATACCAGATATCATATTCTTTTTAATCTTCATATTAATTCTCCCACATATTTAACAGAAACAACGAACTGTTAAATTCTAATTTCGATAATTATTATGTTACCCCCACATTTGCTATTTGTAAAATAAATATTTATAATATGTTCAATTAAGTATTTTAATAGGGAGTCATATGTTTAAACTAATCCAATCCTTTATCGCAGTTTATGAAACACGTTCTTTTTCAAAGGCAGCGGAACAATTATTTATTTCTCAACCTACAGTCAGTGTGCATATTAAACAGTTAGAGTTGCAATTAAACACTACGCTATTTGAACGAAACGGTCGTACTGAATTAGTGCCTACTACAAATGCCAGGAAATTTTACCAACATGCTTTACATCTACTTGATGACTGGCAAAGTGCAACAGACAGCTTAGATTTAGCTGAAGAACGGTCACGTACTACAGTGAGAATAGGTGCATCGCAAACCTCATCAACCGTTCTATTGCCCAAGATTTTTGCACAAGGCAGATTGTAAAATTAAACCGAACACCTTGCATAAAAAAACTGCAGAGACTTTAATGGTAATTGACTAAAATCAACCATAAAGGATCTGCAGCTTATGTCTTCTAGTTTATCAGCTCACGAACGTTCTGTCATTGAAACAATGATCAAACTTAATCATTCAACTCGAGAAATAGCCCGTTTCTTAAAGCGTTCTCCTGCAACTATTACCTACGAGTTAAATCGAATTAAACCATACAATGCACAACAGGCTCATCATTTAGCCCAGTGTAATCGGCACAAACACGGTCGCCATCCGACCCTAACACCTGAAATATCAGCTTTTTTGAACCATCACATTGGTATCTTGAAGTGGTCACCAGAAACGGCTGCTCATGTATTGGGTATTGCTTTCAAGACCATCTACAACTGGATTCATCATGGTTTGCTTAAAATTAAGTTATCAGATTTACCTGATAAAGGTATTCGACGTAAACGTCAATCTGACGGCCGTAGACGTGTTTTTGCTCATGGCCGTTCAATTGAAAAACGACCAAAAGCTGTCCAATTAAGACAAGAATTTGGTCATTTTGAAGTTGATACGATGCAATCTGGTAAAACACGTGGCGATGTTTTAGTGACCATCACAGAACGATTGAGTCGACAACATATCATGAGACATGTCAGTGGGCGCAATAGTCAGGCAGTGACACCAGCTATTATTAGGTTTTTCAAGGGTATAAAAAATGCTAAATCAATTACAGTTGATCACGGTCGAGAGTTTGCAAAATATGATGAAATAGAAGAACAGCTAGGCATACCGATGTATTTTGCACACCCATATTCACCAGAAGAACGTGGTAGTAATGAAGTGCTAAATCGATATGTCCGTCGTTTTATCCCAAAAGAACGCAAAATTGAAACCATCAGTCAGAAAGAATTAGATCAAATTAATCATTGGATTAATGCCAGGCCAATGAAAACGCTCAACTGGCAATCACCACGAAAAGTCTTTCAGAAACATGCGGTGTTCGGATGATTCTTGCAATCTGCCACAAATAAAAAAAGATGAATTCAACACCATTGATTTCAAAATTGAAATGCATAATTCTGGAGAAATCCTCGCTGGTGTTTTAAATCATCAATTTGATTTTGGCATAATTGAAAAACCGATCACACATGATTTTATTACTCGCGAAGCGATAGCCGGTGATCAACTTGTTTTGGCTGGCAATCTAGACAGCACTGTTTGGTTAGTTCGGGAAAAAGGTTCTGGGGTGTATCATTACACACAACAATACTTTAAACAGCATAACATTGTACCAGATCATTTTTTAACTATCGCAAATAATGATATTATTGCAAAAATGCTAGCACAAAATGTTGGTAAGTCTATTGTTAGTATTCAAGCTTTACCAGAATCTGTTCCTTATAAGAAACTGGATAACGCGTTCAACCGTCAATTTTATATTATTCACCATGAGCATAATAATCAGAGCATCATAAAAAATGAGATCGCACGCTTTACTCAGATTGCCAGAAGTTTATAAGAAAATAACTTCATCGTTTTCAAAACCTTTAATTCTTGCCAAACTTTCAACACGTACCCCGCGCTCATCTAGAATTTGACGGCCTTTTTGAAAGGTCTTTTCAATGACAACACCAACCCCAACGACATTAGCATTTGCATCGTTGGCTATTTTAAGTAGCCCCTCGACAGCCTGTCCATTAGCTAAGAAATCATCGACTATTAAGATATTTTCAGCAGCACTTAAGAAGCGATGATCAATCATAATATGATTTGTCGTTTGCTTTGTAAATGAATACACATCTGCAGTCCAAACATTCTCTGGAAGTGTTAAAGATTTATTTTTTCGTGCGAATACAACTGGTACATGAAGTGCCAGACCTGCAAAGACTGCCGGAGCTATTCCAGATGATTCAATCGTTACGATCTTATCAATTTTTTCATCAGAAAATATCGTTGCAAATTCTTCACCCATGGCTTGCATAAGTTCTGGGTCAACTTGATGATTTAAAAAAGAGTCCACTTTTAACACATCTTTACCCAAAACACGACCATCTTTTTTAATTCTTTGCTCTAATATTTCCATCATTCATATCCTTTTTCATTTACTGCCACTATTGATAGCCACTACCTTTTGAACTTAAGACATTTTTTAGAAAAAATGGCGACAAACCATTGCCTCAACACAAAATTTGAAATAACCATTATTTTCCGCTTTTACAAAACATTATTTTCGAAAAAAACCAGAAATCAGCATCAAAATACTAACCAGCGCCATTAATACAAGGGTAATAACAATCGTTACCCACCAACCACTTTGTGCATCAGCAAACGGCAACCACTTCACATTTTCACCATAAAATCCACTCACAATAGTTGGGACTGTCAAAACAATTGAGTAAACAGTTAATACCTTCATCGTCCAATTCAAATCACGATTACTGAGATTACCCATCGCGTCACTAACTGAATTAATCACCTCTAGTGCCAAGTTAGCCATTCGCTTAGCTTGTTCAACTTCAACTCTTACATCATCAATATGTTCTAATTCAAACTCTTTCAATAGTGTTTTAAAATCTGTTCGAAAGCTATCTAGCATCACATGATTATTAGCCAGTGAATTTTGAATATAAATCATTTGTGTTTTTAAATATAATAACTCATTCATTTGGTGTGTCGTTTGTTTTTGTTGACCAAATTGTGCTTGAATGACACGCCGTTTTTTATTAATTTCTGTTATTTCGTCAACATACTTTATCATTAAGGAATATAACCCTGTCATGATAAAATCAAATGCACTAATTTCGTCCTCTTGCGCTCGTATTTGTTGATTCTGCGGATCTAATATAATCGGCTTGATGTAATCTGTAGGCTCATGCGTAAATGTATAGACATCATTATGAGCAAATAAGATACCAATTGGCCTCGTCTCCACATTGTTGTCTTGATGTACAATCACGTCAATAACCATCAAGGTTTCGCCCGCATGCCGATCATATTCCATGCGCACACTTTCATTATGATCAACAGCGTATCCTATCATTTCATTAGTTAAGTGGTGCTCTTTGACTAAGCTTTCATGTTCTTCAACTGTCAAATTTGAAACGTGGTACCATGTAAAATTTTTTACGTTCTTAACTATCTCAATCATTTTCTGCCATCCCTATAAGTCAGATTTTGTGGCTTTGCAAACACTGATTTGCCAACGACTAAAAACCCCTCTCGTTCATAAAAGCGTTGTGCAGCAACATTAGCTGTAACCACTTTTAATTCTAACGCTTGCGTTACTTGATTGCGTGCCCAATCAAGTAATTTTGCACCAATGCCACAACCATTCCAGCCTTCTTTAATAAATAGCAGATGTAAAAAACTATCACGCTCGGATAAGGATGCAAATCCTACAACTTCTTGATTAATAATGGCGACCTCAACCACCTCACCGTGAGAAACTCTAGCAAAATCCTCTAATCTAGGGTGTTTAACCCAAGAAAAATTATGTTGTCGAGCACCTAAATAAATACGCGCAAGTGCCTCTGAATCGTCAGGCTGCATTGCGCGTAGTACTAGATTTTTCGTTGATTTAGTTTGCAAAAAATTTTTTGGACTGGTCATTAACATTCTCTTTTGATTGCTTATCTGCGTTCCAGAATGGCACATAGATTTTACCAAGCACATGTTTCTTTTCAACGTAACCAAACATACGACTGTCATTTGAAACCGATCGGTGATCGCCTAGTACAAAGTATGAATTCTTTGGTACAACTGTTGTGTTACGATCTTTCTTTTGCCAAAAATCTCGAGATGATAGCGTTTTTAACGTCCAATCACCCCAAGTACCCCCTGATTGTTGCTCTAATCCAATGTAATCCTGATTAACTTTTTTACCATTAACATATAAATTCGCACCTTTATGTGATACTGTATCACCGCCAACAGCAATTACCCGTTTCACGTAATCCTTGTGCCCAGATTTAATTTGTGGATCCTCATTAGTTGCGTCAAAAACTATGACATCCCCACGCTTCACAGTAGATATTTTGCTCTCAACAACCAATTCGCCATTGTTTAAATTGGGATCCATTGACGGTCCGTCAACTGTCACCAAAGAAAACAGAAATATTTTTACAACGAGAGCAATAAGGACTCCTATGCTAATAGGTACTACCCAATTTTTAAAAAAACTCATATTACACCTGCCCCTCTAACATTAAATAATATTATATCAGTTTTTAAAAAATATTTATACAAAAAAAGCTGGAAACAGTGTTATGACAACATTGTTTCCAGCTAATAATATCATTTTTTACCGCTTACGGCGTTTTGCTTTTCTGATTTTACGTTGTTTTTCTTTTTCAAGTTGCGCTGCTGCTTCACGTTCACGTCGTATTTTGAAAGGATTTTGCAAGAAAAATGTCTGCACAGTTTGGAAGGCATTTCCCACAACCCAGTAAAGTGACAAAGCACTAGGAACGGCTAGAGCAGAGAAAAAGATAATCACAGGGAAAATGTACGGCATGGCCTTAGTCATACCATTTTGATCGGGGTTAGATTGCATTGAGAGCCATGATGATGCAAACGTGAACAATGCGGCCAACACCGGTAAAATAAAGTATGGATCATTACTTCCTAATTGTAGCCACAGAAACTTTCCCGATCTTAGAACAGGTGAATTCCAAATTGACTGATACAGTGCAATTAAAATGGGCATTTGCACAATTAAAGGTAGCATTGAAGCAAATGGATTTACGCCAGCATCCTTATACAGTGCTTGTTGCTCTGCCATCATTAACTGACGACTTTCAGTATCCTTACCGGGATACTTTGCTTGTAATTCTTTTAAAGCCGGTTGAACCACTTGCATTTTCATCATTGATTGCACTTGGTATACCATCAGTGGCAGGATCAAGAAGCGAATAAAAATGGTAAACAGGATAATACCCATACCATAGTTATTGCCAAACCAACTTGAAGCACCCAAAATAGCTCTTGTAAACACTGCGACAATCGCGCTCCAGAAACTATGTGATGTCACTTGTCCATCATACGACAACCCAGAAACAATGATTAAGACCAAAGCTACTCCTGCCATAATCAAAGGTAACGGTCCAATTCTCTTCAAAATATTCTCAAATCGCTTCATTCGTTCTCTTCTTTCAATATCTTAGCCAGCTTTAACACATGAATCATTTGGCTTTTCAAAAATTTTTGACTTCTGTGTGCTGCAGCAGGGCGTGCAATGACTAATAAATCCAACTCTTGAGGTAATTCAGGTTTCAATTCTAACAAGCTTTGACGGATACGACGTTTAACCCAAACCCGCTCATGTGCTTTACCTATTTTTTTACTAACCGAAAGCCCAACACGAAAATGTTTTTGCTCTGGTTTATCCATTTGATAAACAATAAAATACTTATTAGCTACAGAACGGTGTTTATTAAAAACATGTTGAAATTCTTCTGGTTTTTTTATGCGGAATGTTTTTCTCATGAAATTACTCCCTATTTATGTACGTAGCCGTATCAACATGCCTAAATGGTTACTAAAATGTTCATCTTCACGATAGATAATATATTATTTTTTCTTCATGTACTAAATAAAAAAGCCACTGCATAGCAGCGACCTTGTTAGGCAGATAGAACCTTGCGGCCCTTTGCACGACGGCGAGCCAAAACTTTACGACCGTTGCTCGTGCTCATACGCTTACGGAATCCGTGTACGCGTTCACGATGACGCTTTTTTGGTTGGTATGTACGCTTCATGTGTGTTCACCTCCATTCACGATTTTTACCTGCAAAAACTTTGCAATTCGAGTTTAATCATATCATGAAATCAACCCCAGCACAAGCGCACTAGATTTTTTTTCAAATACTTAACTATTATACGCTCTTTGTTATGTTAATAGCAATATAATCCTCATTTCAGCATTGACAATCAAACTTTTGTTATAATAAATTTTAGAAACATATTATATGTTATTTTAAAATTTTTTTAATTTTATTTGCTCAAATATTATCAAGATACCCCAAGGACTCTTCTTATGCGTAAGTTAACACATCCTAATCACAATTGTATTTCAGAAACTGTTCTATTTAGTCAGCTGCCCCAAGATGAACTAAATATGATTAGCAAACAAATCAATTACATTGAATACGCGCCTGGGGAAACCATTTTTGATGTTGAGGATGATTCTGATCGACTACTATTAGTACACCAAGGCAAACTAAAGATCAGCCAAACATCCAGCAATGGAAAAGAACAAACGCTTTATTTCTTAAATGAAGGTGACATTGATGGAGAAGAATCTTTAATTATAGGTTCACGCCACGCAGTAACGTGTGTCGCTGTGATAAAATCTCGCATTTGTGAGATTCGCAGAGGCGATTTTCTGACCCTAACAAAACGACACCCAACAATTGGTCTATCATTAGCCATATCTATTGCTGAAAAGATGCAGAAATTACAGACACAACAGGCCAATCTTTTAACAGGATCTGTTGAAGACAGATTATTGAAGTTTTTAAAGGATACTGCCGAGGAAACAGATAGTTTAAGTTTTGAACTACCTATGTCAAAAAAAGAACTAGCAGCTTATCTCGGCACAATTCCTGCTACCCTGAGTCGAAACTTTACAAAACTTGAAGAAAAAAGAATTATCAGCAATAGTTCCAAAGGTAAAATCGTGTTAAATATCACAAAAATTGATAATCCTTGACTTAGGTCAATTACTTATGTGATTGTTTGAGCTTATAATTGATGTACAGATTACAATTACTAATCGGAGGACATACATCATGAAAATAGGTATAATTGGTGCTACACATGCTGGCGTATATGCAGCCAAACAAATTAAATCGGAGCATCCTGAGGCAGAAGTCACTGTATTTGAAAAAAATACCACTGTTTCATTTTTGTCGTGCGGCATAGCTTTGTGGATTGGTGATCATGTTTCTGATCCTGAAAAAATGTTTTACGAAACTCCTGAATCAATGCGCAACCAAGGTATTACCATGTTGATGGCGCATCAAGTCAATGAAGCTGACCTAAAATCTAAAACATTAACAGTAACTAATTTAGATACAGAAGAGGTTACAACACAACAATTTGACAAAATAGTTATCACAACTGGTTCAAAGCCCGTTATTCCAAATATTCCTGGGATTGACAGTAATCGTGTGTATTTCTGTAAATCTTGGGATGACGCTACCCGTATCAAAAGCGTTGCCAAAGATCTCAAGCGCGTAGCTGTCATTGGCGCTGGCTACATTGGGGCTGAATTAGCTGAACAACTTTCTGTTACTGGAAAACAAGTGACGTTAATTGATGGTGCTGACCGCGTGTTGGCAAAAAATTTTGGCCCAGCTTTCACCGAGCGTATTCAAAAAGAATACGAAAAAAACAATGTTGATGTGGTTCTCAACCAGTTTGTATCTAAATTCGAAAACACGCCTAACGGTATCAAAATAACCACACCAAATGGCTCATACGAAGCTGATATTGCAATACTAGGCATTGGATTCTTACCAAACACCGATTTATTCAGCGGTCAACTTGAGACACTCCCAAATGGTGCGATAATTGTTAACGATTATATGCAAACTAGTGAAGACAACGTCTATGCCGCTGGGGATGCCAGTACCGTCTTTTTCAATCCAACCCAAGCAATTGATTACATCCCCTTGGCTACAAACGCTATCCGCCAAGGTATACTAGTCGGTAAAAACATTGTTGAACCAACAACCCGTTACCTCGGAACACAAGCTACTTCCGCAGTCGAACTATATGAACAGGCCATGGTTGCTACCGGATTAAATAGTGCGACTGCTAAAGAAAAAGGTCTTGATGTCATTGAAACAGTTATCGAAAGTGATTATCGCCCCGACTTTATGTTAAGTACAACTTCTGTTCTTAGTTCATTAACTTGGGAAAAAGATACTGGCCGAATTGTTGGCGGTTCGTTTATGTCTCAACATGATGTGTCACAATCTGCCAATCTTGTTTCCATAGCCATTCAAAAACAGATGACAATTGATGAATTATCAATGTCTGACTTTTTCTTCCAACCCAACTTCAGTCAACCAATTAACTACATCCCTGAAGTTGCTTTAGCCGCTGTCGCTGAGAAACAAGCCTTGACATTAGCTTATTGATGAATTTAATGAATACAAATAAAACACGACTTTCTACAGCGAGTCGTGTTTTATTCTTGTAGCATGATTTTTATATTTAAATTATTGGCCCTTGTCGACTAAGATCGAAACCATAGACACAGTAGAATTACATCACTGTCAAACTTTGACCAAAGTTCTTTTTAATTTCAAATGAGCCCCAGATTGCAAAGAAGCCCACAGAACCATTCATTACGATGTAATTTTTTCATCAATATTCTGCCATCTTTTGACAAATTATGATTGAGAGATAGTTTTCGAAGTTCATTAGTCACACTTGTTAATGCTCTGTATTCTGATACTTTTGGATTATTCAGCTTTTTAGTTGTATCAGAGATTAATTTTTCTTCCGCGCGATTTAAATTGGGATGTTTTTCTAAAAAATTCAATAAATATTTTCGCTTATCCGTTTTGAACATGGTTTTCCTTTTAATTTTTACGTTCGTCACTTTTTTTGCAAAACTAATTAATATAAGTCATTTTTATTTATTTTATACAGTCTATGCCACAAAAAGACTATTCAAATGAAGCCCACAATTTTACAATCGCTTGTACACCTTCATCCCCATGTTCTTGACTCAATCGCTCAAAGAGTTGCTCGGCAAGTTGGGTATTGGGCAAATCTATATCCATTTCCTTAGCAGCGTCTAACGCTATTCGTAAGTCTTTTAGTAAATGCTTGACATAAAATCCAGGCGCATAATCACCTTGGAAAATGCGTGGAATATAATTATCGACCGACCAAGATCCTGCAGCGCCTTTGCGCCAAACATTATAGGCACTCTCTAAATCAAGCCCAGCTGCTTTTGCATAAACTAAGGATTCTGCCATTGTAATAACGGTTGCTGCAACACCAATATTGTTGCTCATTTTCATGTGTTGTCCCTTGCCCGCTGAACCAGCAAGAACAATTTGCTGTCCAATAACGCCTAGTACAGGTTTAATCTCATCAAGAACTTGTTGTTCACCACCAACCATAATCGTTAATGTCCCATTCTTAGCACCAATGTCACCACCTGAAACTGGCGCATCCAACACTTTGAATCCTAAATCAGCACCAGTTTGAGCCAATTGTTCAGCCAAACGTGGTGTTGAAGTTGTCATATCAACCAAAATTGAACCTTCTTTAGCACCAGCAAAAACACCATCTTCACTCGTCCACACTTCTTCAACATCTTTTGGATAACCAACCATCGTAAAAGTAATATCCGAGTACTGAGCAACTTTAGCCGGTGTATCTCGCCAGATAGCGCCATTATTGAGCACTGTATTTGCTTTGCTATGGGTTCGATTGAAAACGGATACCTCATAGCCCGCTTGCAATAAATTATTAATTATTCCTGTGCCCATTACGCCAGTACCAATAAATCCGATATTCATACTTCATCCTCCTTAATTTAAAAGCACCACACCCATGTGCAATGCTTTTAAATAGCTACTTTGTAGTAATCAGTTGTTGAATAGTCTTTAAAACACCACTATGATTATTATCCGACAACGCAACATTAAATTGACCGATGATGTCAGCATCTGGCATTTTATATGGCAGCCCAACTGCGTTTAACATTTCCAAATCATTACCGCCATCACCAAAAGCAACAGCATGAGACAAGTCAAGAGCATAACTTTCAGCTAACATTTTTAATCCTTCAGCCTTATTGACATAGGCAGGAACAATGTCAATAGCCCCAGTACCTGTTTCCGTAATATGCACATCATCACCAAAGAATGCAAGGGCATCATCGTAAAACCTTTTTTCATCAAAGTTTGTCCAACTCATAGTGACTTTGTAGATTGGTTCGTTAATTTCACGCACGTCATCGAAACTTTTAACGTACTTAAAGTATTTAAAATAACGCTTGTTACTTGCCATATCGAAATCTAAAGGCAAATAAGCGGTCTCATCTGTTGAAAAAACCAAACCACGGTCTGGACGCATACTATAGTTATTCAAGAATTGTTGAATTTTACGCAGGGTTACCGGCGGGAGAACTTTCGAGAACAACACGGTGCCATCGCTTTTCACCACACGTGCCCCATTATTGGTGACAAAATTCAAGGGTTCATTAAGAAAATCTTTAAATAAGATATTAATGCGTTCTTGATGAACACCTGTGGCTATTGTAAATTGAATTTGCTTCTTATTTAATTCACGCAGTACATTACGAAACAAAGCTTGATCAAACTTCTTATCGTCCGTCAAAAACGTGCCGTCTAAATCCGTTGCTATCAGCTGAATGGTCAATGTTGGAAAGTTCCTTTACCTGTCTACTAGTCTATATGCTATTCATTCTACCTTGATAAACTGGGTATAGCAAATCTGTCTTTTTGTTTCACGTGAAACAATCAAGATTATGCCAAAATCTGTTGTGCAATCCATGCCCCTTCGCGCAAAACAACCGTATTAACACCTGGGCGTGGAATCACTGTCCCAAACCATTTTTTTCCTTCAAGAGGGATACCATAAATATATAAGTTATGCATACGCTCCCCTTTGGAATTAACAACCTCAAAGGTACGGCGATCCGCATCAGCTGAACCCAATTTATAGGTTGATCCATCGTTACGTGTCCAAATAGCAGTTGCTAAAATGCCCTTCTCTCGCAGACCAGCAATCAATGGGTTTGTTGATAGATCAATATTTGTCATGCCAACACGCGCTTCAACTAATGCATTGCCTTGCACTTTGTTACCCCGAACATCACGAGCAACAAAATCACCTGCTTCAGTGGTGACCTGTATGTTGGCAGCCATGACTTCCACAATTCCCGCTTTAATCAAGGCGCGTAACTGCTCGACACGTTCTAAGGGTGGTCCAACAGATACCATAGCATCTAACGGTCTGAATTTACTCAAAAATATTTCATATTCATCCGCAGAGAAATAATCGTGCTCAACTACAAAACGAACTCGATCGCGTAAATCACGTAAAATATCGAAAGCGCCTGCAAAAGGCGCTTTTTTATTGCCTAGGCGAGCATCTTGAATGTCTTTTTCTAAATAGTCTAAGAACCACTCCGTATAATCAGCACTCTTAGGTAAATACTTTGCCGGTTGACGTATCGCCTCAATATCAAAAGGTGGTTCATCGATCAAACCATATGATTCTGCTGTTGCATTTAAATCAGCACTCGTTAGTAACGCCTGCTTCAAATCCTGCGCCTGATCGTATGTCAAATTGCTGGTTGGATTGTCGATTCTATTCAGCAAGTGTTTATAAGTCAACTCCTTAACGAGCAACTTTTCAAAATCTTCGTACTTGATTTGTCCATGTCCAGTTGCGCGCAAAGCTTCTAAGGCTGGCAGTGTGAAAAAGATGGGCTCATAAACTTCACTTGCCTCTTTTTCATTGATACCACGCGCATGCAATGGCACACCACTACGAGATCCGGCAATAATATGCGGTTCTTGTCCGGATGAATGATAGGTCAAATTACCATCTTTTTCGCGTTCAAAGTGCCCCCCTTTTCCAATTGATAATCCTGCCATATAATCGAAAAAGCTTAACCCGAGACCACGAATGATGACTGTATCTTCTTGCGATAATACGGAGAGGTTGGCCTCTGATGGATGCGTAGGTGGCAAATACTTTAGACCATTTTCGTCTGCAAATGACTTAAATTTAGCTTCCTCAGCCGTTAAATCATTATTTAAATGCCCTAAGGCCATTACAACTTGATTGGCGAAAATTTGGGTTCCATCTGCCAAAACTACTTGGTAATTTGTACCAATTTGGGTAAGGTTTTCTGCTCTTTGCTGCGTAAAGGTTAGTGTTTGATTACTACGAACTCTTTTTTTCAGCCATTCAAAATACCAAGCCGCGTAAATGCCCATCATGCCTCTCGTAGCAAAATCACTAGGTGACGTTAAATGTTGTATTTCGGCTGCATAGGAATCATCAAACTCTGAATGATTCTCCAAAAAAGTACGCGCGTCTGACTTTAACCACTGAAACAAAGTTGGTCCATGTAGTGGCTTACCGCCACGTTCGATTGAATCATCAGTAAACAGCGTAACTTGATCGATCACTGTATTCATTAAAAACAATTTATTTTGTGGAATAAAAGGATCCCACACCCGTCCACCGATGACATGCGGATCAAATATTTGAACATCAATCTGGACATTGTCATCAGCTAAATTGATCAAGCGCTCAGCAACCGCTAAACCACGCGGACCTGCACCAATGATTGCTACTTGCATTCTTTATCTTCTCCAGAACGTTTAATTTATTAAACGCTTTTATTATTATTATTAGTTTCCCATTATTATAGTTGTTTATAAAAATATTTTCAAAATGCTTAATGAATAAAGAAACACAAAAACGACAGCCATTAGGCTGACGTTAATTAGTATATTCATTCATTTACAACTAGTTATTTATCAATGTCATAAGAATTGGCACCACTATCAAACTAAGAATTGTTGATTCAGTTACCATAATTGCTGCATAATCAGCATCAGCACCATATAAACTAGCTACTACTGGCGCATTGGTCATAACCGGCATTGCTGACTGCAAGATAAACACTTGTTTCATTAAATGCGGTACATCAGTCTTCCATAGGAGAAAAAACATGACAATTGGCGCTAAAATAAAACGTCCAAACAGTATACCTAAGCTGTACTTATTAAACTCTATATTTCTCAATCCTGCACGCTGTACTGCTATACCAATGAAAAACATCGACAACGGTACAGTTAAATTACCTATGTATTGTAAGTCAGAAACTACAAATGTTGGCAACTTTACATCTAACCATACAAAGATAATCCCTAAAATAAAGCCAAGCAACGGTGGTGAAAAAACCTTTGATAGCGTTGCCCTGATATCAAATTTCCACGCTCCTTCCCCATCACGCTTGATGAGATAAGTGCCCAATGTCCAAAAAAAAGTCGTGTTCACCATGTAATAAACTAACACATACGGTAAACTTTTAACACCAAACAAAGCCATATTTATTGGTAAGCCAACAAATACAGTATTTGAATTGAAAAACATTGATTGAAAAAGACCACGGCGATTTTTTCGAATACCTAAAGCTCGTGCAAATCCAACCGAAATTGCAAATAAAACTAGCATCGAGATAATTGGAAATTTAATTTCAGGTAATAAACGTATCAGTTCGCCCTTAGAGAAATCATGCGTTATCGTATTCACCATGTACATCGGCAACGCAACCTGCGTCACGATACGTGCAATAATCTGGCCACTTTTATCCGTGAACCACTTTGCACTTGCCAATCCATAACCAATGGCAACCATTACTAGGATCACCAAGACGCCCTGTATACTCTGTAAAAATACGCTCAAAACCCTGCCCCATTTATGTGAGAAATTTTAAAATTATTCACATAACATCATATCATTTACTAGTTTTGTTTGCACCATCTATATAAAAATATTCATAAAACCGATGAGGAGCATACTACCATGTTAAATTATTTTTTTTCAGGAAAAAAATCGATTTCTCGCCCATTTAAGTCTTGTACTTCACGATAATTATTTGGATAATCAGCATGTAAAAATGCTTTATCTTGCTTTGATATTTGTATTGCTGACGTCAAAACGAGCCAGTTAATATTTTGCCCTAATGGCGGTGTTGTCAGCGATCCTGTGTATCGATAATAACTACGATTGTCAGGAATTAATTTCATTAACCCTTCTGCATTAACGTGTTCATCATAAATGTTTTGCACTTCGATACCGTTAGCAGTATTTGCTGTTTCTCCAAAGACTGCTAACACTAACGTTTGATCGTCACGTTGGAAAACAAAGTGAATCTCAGCATCGTACCTCTTACCGTCTATGAGATGTTCTGCCCCATCATGAAAATGAAATCTTTCTAATTCCCATACCGTTCCATCAACACGCAAATTACCTTGAACTAAAAACTGTTCTCCTATAATTCGATCATCAGATTGGACTCGATCCTCAAAATGAATAATCAACCGACTGTTTTCTTGTCGTTGAATGCTTGTCAACGGAATATCAATTGGTGATTGATAAATCGTGTCATCGGCCTCTCGCCAATTCTCTTGTTCTCTATAATCTAAGTGCTTCATCCGGGTACCTCTTAAATTTCTTACTATCCGTATTTATATATGGTAGATTGCAAGAATTAACCGAACACTGCAAACTGCTGAAAAACCTTTCGTGGTGATTGCCAGTTGAGTGTTTTCATTGGTCTCGCATTGATCCAATGATTAATTTGATCTAATTCTTTGGCGCTAACTGTTTCAATTTTGCGTTCTTTCGGTATAAAACGACGAACGTATCGATTTAATATCTCATTACTCCCACGTTCTTCTGGTGAATATGGGTGCGCAAAATAGACTGGAATGCCTAGTTTTTGCTCGATTTCGTTATATTTTGCAAATTCTCGCCCACGATCCACAGTGATTGACTTGGCATTTTTGATCCCTTGAAAAAAACGAATTAAGACTGGTGTCACTGCCTGACTATTTCGCCCAGTGACCTGTCTCACGATATGTTGCCGGCTTAGTCTTTCAGTAATTGTCACCAGCACATCGCCACGTCTTTTACCCGATTGCATGGTGTCAACTTCAAAATGTCCAAAGGTTTGTCGTGCTTTCACACTTTCAGGTCTCGTTTCAATCGAACGACCATGCACAAATACTTGTCGTCTACCATCAGATTGACGCTTTTGACGGATACCTTTGTCAGGTAAATCAGCCAATGATAGTTTGAGTCGACCAGCATTGAGCCAATTATAAATCGTTTTGAAAGGTAACCCTAAAACATGCGCAGCGGTTTCTGGTGACCACTTCAATATACCAATGTGGTGATTCAAAAAGACAGCGATAGCTGGTG
The DNA here is from genome assembly GCF_001891125.1 of Leuconostoc suionicum. Taxonomy (NCBI): domain Bacteria; kingdom Bacillati; phylum Bacillota; class Bacilli; order Lactobacillales; family Lactobacillaceae; genus Leuconostoc; species Leuconostoc suionicum. The sequence goes on from NZ_CP015247.1 coordinate 2,026,260, forward strand.
TTAGCGTGTCATGACGACCACGTAGATGACGTTTTTTCAATGCCAACGCATGAGCAATCTCAGCTTTATAGGGTGTAACTTGATGAATTTCAATCGAAACGGTTGAAGGAGAGCGTTTAATAAAGCGCGCAATGGCACGAACAGAATAATTCAATTCGAGTAAAGTTTGAATGACAGTGCGTTCTTGAGATGATAAACTAGTCATGAGTCGCAGTTCCTTTATGGTTGTTTTAGGCAATTACCATTAAAGGCGCTGCGGCTTTTTTATTCAAGTGTTCGGTTTAATTTTACAATCTACCATATAGTAAAGCAACAACAAAGAAAGTTCCCACAATATGCTCATAATGCACTATCAATTATTTTGTGAAAATAATTCTTAATGCACTTTGGTTGACTTTTCTAACAAAAATAGCTCAAAAGCTATGGTAATTAAGGTTTTTCCAAAAATATTTATCAACTTTCTAGAGAAAAAACAGAAAATAAAATAACTCCTTAATAAATTCTTTAACATTCACAATGTTATAAAAACTTATCCTCAACCTGTTTATTCACGGCGTTTTTTAGTTTTTTACTAACATGCTCTTTCACAAG
>NZ_CP015248.1 GCF_001891125.1 Leuconostoc suionicum
TGAATCAAGATCTCATGGCAGATGGTTCAGATATGCTTTCACGTTTCAACGAGCGTTTAAATGACGTTTATTGCATGAAAAGAGACGATGTGAAGGCGTTAGCAACGTGGATTGTCACTTTACCTGAAGAACTCGCAGAAGCCCCCTACGAGCAACAGAGCGCCTTTTTTGAAGCAACCACTAATTTTCTGAATGACCGTTATGGTCAAGAAAATGCCGTGGCCGCTGTCGTACATTATGATGAGACAACCCCTCACTTGCACTATGCCTTTGTCCCGGTGGTTTTTGATGATAAAAAGTCACGTTATAAAGTATCCGCTAAAGAAGTGCTCACGCGGCAGGATTTGCAAACTTTCCACGAGGATTTAGACCAGCATTTAAAAAAGGTGCTGCCCTTTTATGAACAAGGGATTTTAAATAACAAAACCTTACCGTTTGAGAATGTGGCTGAAATCAAAAAATACAATGATCAGTTTAATACCTTAAAGGCTGAGCTAGCTGACATTGAAGAAAATATTCGTGCTAAAAAGGCCTTACTGACAATCACTAATCAAGCCTTAACAGAAGTAGACTTAGCCGAAAAACAAATTGATGACTTTAAACAAGACTTATCTAAAAATATATTTGGTAAGACGGTGCTTAAACCAGATGACTTAGATCGCTTTAAAAGCGTGTTAGCCACGATGAAGAAAGCCACCTTACAAAGCCAGAATGAGACGGAAGAACTCAAGCAAACCTTAGGACAAGTCAAAGCGCAGCTAGCAGATGTCCAAGCAGACTATCAAAACCTGAAAGAAACGCATCAAGCGCTTCAGAAGCGGCAGCGAGACCAGCAACAGCTGGATTATGCCATGCGAGACATGCTTAAAAATGATTATGGTGTCGACCAACTATCCCATACGGATGTGGAGGCCCGGTATGTTCTTTATAAGCTGGATCATGAAGAACATACTAAAAATAAAAAAGAGGCCCAGTCATGGTTAAAAACCTTGACGACAGCTAGAGCAGATCCAGATACGAAAATAGCGCCAACTAGATTAGATCGTGGTATCGAACAAGTTAAAGCATTAATCAATCGGATCATTGAATTAACGCGTGATATTTTTAAAGGGCCCAGTCGCTAACGTTAAAAAGTCTTATTTGCCCGTATAAGCGTTTTTAGCTACGAAACGTAGAAATAGTCATTAAACAGATTCAAGCGCCTCTATCGGCTTATTAAGGGGCAATAATATTAGATAATAAGGGATATATCACTGAAAATCGTTCAAAAAGAACCCTACGTACAAAATTGACGTACGATGGGGTTCTTTTTGTTTTGTTTTTTTATGGGTTTAATAAAAAGGCGCAGCCTATTATAAGTTTATCTTTTATATTTTAATCTTTTGTTCTTTTGCGTGGTTATAAACATAGTGTTTGCAATTGATTCAAAGAAAAAACCAAGAGAAAAAACTATGCATATAGAGAGAAAAAACTATGCATATAGAGAGAAAAAACTATGCATATAGAGAATTTTAATTAATGATACTCTCTGTATTTTGGTACAATAAAAGCATAAAGAAATTCCCGTCTAAAAGTTTTTCTTTATGCTTATCCAACAACACGCCCAAAGGAGCGTATTTATATGTCAATTATAACAGAATCAAAGACAAGGCAGGTACAGACCTTGAATGAATTATCTAAACGCAAAGTTGTTGAACATAATAGCTTAATAACATCCATTGCCAAAATGGATAAAACCCCACTTAAAATGTTTGAATTAGCCGTCTCGTTGATTGATACCGACAATCCTCCCAAAGATCAGACGGTTTATTTATCAAAGCGAGAGTTATTTGCTTTTTTTAAAGTAGATGATAGTAACAAGCACAGTCGATTTAAAGAGGCCGTGGAGAAAATGCAGAAACAAGCATTTTTTCAGATTAAAATAGTACAAGATAAGGGATTTGATTTTGAAAGTATCGTTCCAATTCCTTATGTAAAGTGGTCAGATTATCATGATGAAGTGACGATTCAGTTTAGCGATAAGATCATGCCTTACTTGATTAATCTTAAAACCAATTTTACGCAACATGCCTTGTCAGATATTTCAGAATTAAATAGCAAGTATTCAATTATATTGTACCGTTGGTTATCTATGAATTATAACCAATATGAGCATTACAACTTTAAAGGTGGCCGTAGACAAGAGCAAGTTGAAAGTTACCGTAATCCAGTCATCAGTATGCGAGAATTAAGAGAAATGACTGATACGGTGAATGAGTATAAAAATATGACGGATTTTACAAAGTGGGTCTTAAAAAAATCAATATCAGAAATCAATGAACAGACAACTTTTAACGTGACTTATGACAAAGTAAAGAAAGGACGCAGTATTGAGAGCGTTTCTTTTCACATTACAAAAAAACCAGTCGCAGATGATACTAGTTATAAGTTAGATGATATCGCTTATATTGACGGTAAGATAAGGCAAGAAGAAAGTGAAAAAGACCTTGTTTATGAGGCTATGAAAAGTCCATATACAAAATTGCTGATGGAACATTTCTTGTTGTCATATATTGATTTGACGGATACTACTATTTTGTCAGGGTTACAGAAAAATGTTTATCCACTTTATGACGAATTAAAAGAGTTACGTGGTTTAAAGGGCGTGAAAGAACACTTAGCATATATCAGAGATAAACAAGACGACTATTCGAAAAAGAATATTGCTAAGTATCTTAAAAAATCGATTGAACAGTATCTACCAATCGTTAAAAGGCAGGATATAGATCATGAGTGACAATTTAAAAACAATTCGAGAACTCGCTGAGGAGCTGGGAGTCTCAAAAAAGAAAATACACTACCAGGTGTCTAAATTAGATACTGATTCGATACAAAGATTGGATGGCACTATATACCTTGGTAAATCTGCAATATCAAAGATAAAATCAAACATGGGTTACTCTAAAGTGTCTGAATTAGATAGTTTAGGTATCCAAAACGGACGCGAATTAGATAGTGGATTAGATACTGAAAAAAACAAGTTGCTTAATGAAAAGTCTGAACAAATCAATTATCTGAAAGAACAACTGATTAAAAAAGACGGTCAGTTATCTATCAAAGATGAACAGATAAAAAGTCTAGTCGAAATTCAGAATCAGACACAAAATCTACTAGATCAGCAACAACGGTTAGCTTTGCAAGACAAAAAGCTGCTCGAAGAATACAAGGCAGAAATTAAGGACTTGAAAGCCTTAACGATGGCACCGCATGATGATGGTGAAAAAGAAGTGACGTCAGACAAACAACCGGAACCTGAAAATAGCACCCCGGAGTCACAACCTAAACCGAAAAAGTGGTGGCGTTTTGGTAAATAGTTACAACTAAAAAAGAAAAGAAGACTAGTTAAATGGCGGAAGATAAATTTGAACAAGCTGTAATTGACAAGCTAAAGAGTGAAGGTTGGGAATATCTAACAGATTATTCTGGTGTAACAGTTGATCGGCTATATGACCACTGGCGCGACATTCTGAATGCCAACAATCGTAAACGACTAGAAGATACGCCGTTATCTAATAATGAGTTTGAACAAGTGAAGTTGGAACTAACGAAGAATAAAACGCCGTATGATGCGCAACTCATGTTGGCGGGTACGGGTGGTGTTGGGACCGTACCGTTGAATCGTGATGATGGGACGCAGCTAGAACTTGAAATATTCTATGGTGATGAAGTGGCTGGTGGACATTCACGTTATGAAGTCGTTAACCAAATTACGTTTACGGATTTAGCAACGTAAGTTAGATTTGTTGAAAGAACAGAAAAAAGGCTTTTTACAAAAGATGTTTGTTTAGGGTCTATAATTAATAAGTGATGGGGTATTGTGGAACTGATGGTCAGGCAATAACTACGCAAGCAACTAGAGACGGTGGAATTGATGGATTTATCCAACAAGATGCATTAGGGCTACAAAATATATACATCCAGGTTAAAAGATACGCTAAATCAAATTCTGTAGGTTCTAGAACCATCCAAAGTTTTAGTGGAGCACTTCAGGAAAGAAGTGCAGGAAATAGTAATAGTGGTGTCTTTATAACTACTTCATCCTACACTCAAGATGCTTTAATATCCGCTAAACGTCTACATATAAAAGCTATTGACGGTGAACAATTGGCTAAACTAATAATTAAATATAAGGTTGGTATAAAAACCATCAATCAATTTCCAATTTATGAGATTAATAAAGACGACTTTTAATTCCCACCATTTCCATCAGGGTAATTTATAAGGAGAAAAGCTATGGATGACTTAAAAACCATAATAAGTAAAACTCTCAATCAATATCAAAATACTAAAAATAAATAAAAAAATTCTTTTCAATTTTTATTTATGGTATGACATAAATAAAGTAAAGTTATTCGTCTAGGTTAATCTTATTAATACTCTTTCTCACTAGTGTTGCATGCAACACTAGTGAGAAAGAGTATTAAATATACTGCAAGGCAAGACATTTGGTAATTGAAGAATAACAAGCAAAAAAATAGCAGTCAGGTCTCTTGATAAAGTATAGTTGCTATTCTTTTTTTAGGCCCTACTTTAATGAAATTTTTGTTTGGAGGGAACGACCTCATTCCTTTGATTATTTCAGTTGAATTTAATAGAGAAGCCTGGCGTCTATTAAGAAATACTTTTCTTGATGAGCGTCAATTTTTTTAACGGAAATCTATCCTATACTAAATTCAGTAAAGGAAAAGGAGAAATCAAAGGAAACTATTTTAAACAAACCAAAATTATAGGAGGAATAGATCATGACTGAAAATAAAGCTTCTCAAGAAAGAACACCCCAAGAAAGATTGCAAGAAGAACAAGAACACAAGGAACATGTCCATCATACAAAAATTAATGCAGCGGCCATTTCGGATCATCTTTTAGGGAACATGCATACTTTACATGTGAAATTGCACCAATATCACTGGTATGTAAATGGCGCTAATTTCTTCACCCTGCATGAAAAATTTGAAGAATTGTATAATCAAAACGAAGAATGGTTCGACAAACTAGCAGAACGCTTGATTACTTCCGGTCATAAACCGGCTTCAACCACCGCTGAATTTGAAAAATATTCCATGCTTTCAGAAGATGCCATCAATAAATACGCTAAAGCAGAAGACATGGTTGAAAATATTATCGAAGATTTCAGAAGTACCCGTGAATTAACGATTCGTGCTATTCGTTTAGTACAAGATGAGGGTGACGATGCTTTAGAAGATACACTGATTGCTTTTAAAAATGACTTAGATAAAAACATTTGGATGTTGCAAGCGTTCATTGGCAAAGAGGCATTGGAAGACGATGATGCGTTTGATGAGGATGAAGATTAGGTTTTTCGTAAACATACATTTATAAATTAAATATTTTGGGGTTGGGACTCTTTCCAGCTCCTATTTTTTTGCCGTTAAAAAGACTTTTCTTGATGAGTGTCAATTTTTTTGAGCTAGGGGCCTTTATACTAAATATAGGAAAGTTAAAAAAAAGGACAGTAAACTGATAAAGGGGAACAACGAATTGACTCAATACACCCAACCACATGCAGAAGGAGACCACTCAGCTTGTATCCGCTTAGTCCCGATATTCAATCATTTGGAGGAAAGCTCGATGGATCGCATCGCTGGAAAAGCTCACACGAAGCACTATCAAAAAGGGGCGTTTCTGTTTCGCTCGCAAGAAAAAGATGATGCCTTATATATTGTGAATCGCGGAAAAGTCCGCATCTATCGCTTGTCTGATTCTGGTAAAGAGCAACTAGTGCGTATTTTGAATCCGGGTGACTTTACGGGAGAATGGACGTTGTTCAATCCTGATGCTGTGCATGAGGAATACGCAGAAGCTACTCGAGATACGTCTGTCTGCATGATTCAACAACATGATGTACAAGAGTTTCTAAAAGAGTATCCTGCAATTTCGTTAAAGCTGCTAGGAGAGATGTCGCAGCGGTTAGAAAAATCCGCACGTCAAACCGCACAAGTAGCCGTGGAGAGTGTCATTACCCGTTTAGTTTTGTTTTTGGCAGAAAATGTGGAACCTGAAATGGGCAACTCTCCCACCATCACCCTGCCGATGGCAAAAAAGGACATTGCTTCCTATTTAGGAACGACACCTGAGACCATCAGTCGCAAATTTGGAGAATTGGAGAACGAGGGATTGATTCAACAGCTGTCTGGGAAAAGAATCAAGATTCAGGATTTAGATGATTTATTGCTTTACAGCGAATAATCGGACACACTTTTTTATACACGTTGGTGTTCTGTCGCTCTTCATTAACAATGGGACAGAACTCAGTGCTTTTGCGTCAAGAAGAAGTCGCTTTGAGTTACGTTTTGTGGTACTCAGTGGGTCGGTTCTTCATTGAAGGTATGCGAACGAACAGTTTATGGATTGGCGAGTGGATCCGCGTTTCGCAAGCCTTGTCTCTGGCCCTGTTCATTGGCGCGATTGTAGTATGGTTTATACGCAGACAAGATTATCCACCAATTTCTTATTATTCTGATGGCAATAAGGGGCAGAAAAAGACTATTAAGATGGTGAATTGAGCAAAAAGATAAAAAGAAGTGCAGGACTTGATATGTGTCAATTTTCGTTTGCTAAAAGTGAGCTATATTACAGTTGTAAAGAGGAAAAGGCAGTGTTCATTAATCTGCTGCCGATAAAATAAAAATACATAAAGGAGATAGGAATTATGGAAAAAGCTATATTGCAATTAGAAACGTTGTCTTGTCCAAGTTGTATGCAAAAAATTGAAGGTGCCGTGAAATCAGTTAACGGTGTTGATAAAGACAGCATTAAAGTATTATTCAACTCCAGCAAAGTCAAAGTCGATTTTGATTCAGCAGTCACTTCGATTGAAGAGATTCAAAAAGCTATCGAAAACGTAGGCTATCCGGTCCTTAAAACAAAAGTCAAGGCCGCTTAACAGAATATGTTTCTCGATTAAATAAATAATTAAAAAATATGCATAAGGAGAAGATAAATTATGAATAAGACAACTGGGCAATGGTTAGGATGGATTGGAATTCTTGTAGGGATAATCGCTTTCTTTTGGCAACCAGTATGGATGGGCGTAGCTGCAGTCGTTCTAGGAATCATCGGGCTATTTTCCCCACAGAAAGGACTCAACTGGGCAGCGATTATTATTGGGGCAATTGCGTTAGCCCTGCCACTTTTATAATCAGAAAATGTAATAACAGTGATAATAGGCAAAGAATACCTGTTATGATGAAAATTTTTAATAAACTAATTAGTGAAGGATAACTATAAAGAATAAAGACGGCTTTATCGCGGCACTTGATCAAAGCGGTGGTAGTACACCAAAAGCTCTGAATGCTTATGGGGTCAGTGAAGACCAGTATTCAAATGCCGATAAAATAAAAACACATAAAGGAGATAGGAATTATGGAAAAAGCTATATTGCAATTAGAAACGTTGTCTTGTCCAAGTTGTATGCAAAAAATTGAAGGTGCCGTAAAATCAGTTAACGGTGTTGATAAAGACAGCATTAAAGTATTATTCAACTCCAGCAAAGTCAAAGTCGATTTTGATTCAGCAGTCACTTCGATTGAAGAGATTCAAAAAGCTATCGAAAACGTAGGCTATCCGGTCCTTAAAGCAAAAGTCAAGGCCGCTTAACAGATTAAATGAACTAGGCAATTCTGGAAGAAAAGCTATTTTTTCAGGATTGCTTTTTTGTTGCAATCCGATTCGAGGTGCTTAGAAACGATAAAAGAGAACTTTCTAAACTTGATGTCAGTCAATTAATTACTTAGGTAATTATCTTATACTTTGTTTATCAATAAGAGAGAAATTAAATTTGGAGGGAAAAAGCATGCAACAATATATATTAAGCAAGAAAAATGTTATCACCGTCATCAGTGGATTGTTAATCGTACTCGGTTTCTTCAGTCACTTTGTTTTAGAAAACGTAGGACTTTCAGAGTGGTCTTTGATCATCGCCTCTGTCTTTGGGATTATGCCAATTGCCATTCAAGCGTTTCAAGCAATGAAAGTCAAAGTCATCAGTATTGATGTCTTAGTCAGTATTGCAGCGATTGGTGCGCTTTTTATTCAAAATTATGAAGAATCGGCTATTGTCACGTTCTTATTCTTATTCGGACACTACTTGGAACACCGAACATTAAACCAAACGCGATCTGCTATCAAAGAATTGACTGAAATGGCGCCCGAAAGCGCCTTGAAACAAATGGATAATGGCGAATTTGAAGAAGTAGAAGTGGATGATGTAGATGAAGGGGATATCTTGCTCGTTAAAACGGGTGCGAAAGTTCCAGTAGATGGTACAGTTCTTACGGGTGAAGGGCATATCAATGAAGCTAGCATTACAGGTGAAGCTGTTCCGGTCAACAAGCTAGCTGATGCAGAAGTTTTTGCAGGAACCATTTTAGAAAACGGAACGATTCAAATCAGAGCTGACCGAGTTGGTGAGGACACCACATTTGGAAAAATTGTTGAACTCGTGGAAGAAGCACAAGATTCTAAATCCGAAGCGGAACGGTTCATTGATCGCTTTTCTAAATACTACACACCAGCTGTCTTGGTCCTGGCAATTGTTGTATGGGCGTTCAGTCAAAATATTGAGTTAGCAATCACCATCTTGGTTCTAGGTTGCCCAGGCGCATTAGTTATCGGAGTGCCTGTCTCAAACGTTGCCGGTATTGGGAATGGTGCTCGTAACGGTGTTCTTTTAAAAGGGAGTGAAGTCATTCAAGACTTCAGCAATGTGGATACAATTGTATTTGATAAGACAGGTACTTTAACTGTCGGAAACCCAACCGTTGCAGCGACTGAACTGTATGAAAAAGATTCTGCTGAAACGCTTGGCTATCTGGCCAGTGTGGAACGGGAATCAGATCATCCATTAGCAAAAGCGGTCTTAAATCAAATTGGAGAAACAAACTTTTATCCTGTTGAAGAAACTGAAGTCGTGAAAGGCGGCGGAATCGTTTCAAGTGTAGCTGGACATAGAGTGGCTGTCGGGAATGTGGCCTTGATGGAAAAAGAAAATGTCACTCTCAGCAAAAAAGTGCAAAAAGATGTCAAACGGTTTGAACAACAAGGGAACTCTCTCGTTTTGACAGCGGTCGACGGTGAATTAAAAGTACTGATGGGCATTCGCGACCAAGTCCGTCCGGGTGTGAAAGCTAATTTGCAGGAATTAAAAGACCTGGGCGTAAAAAATCTAGTCGTTCTTTCAGGAGATAACCAAGGAACCGTTGATGTGGTCGCAGGCGAACTTGGTTTGACCGAAGCTCACGGCCACATGTTGCCGGAAGACAAATCGGCTTATATCGGAAAACTCCAACAACGTGGTCAAATTGTAGCCTTTGTTGGAGATGGCGTTAACGATAGTCCGTCCTTAGCTTTAGCAGACATTGGCATCGCAATGGGAAGCGGAACGGACGTAGCGATCGAAACATCCGATGTCGTTTTAATGAACTCGAACTTCAGCAACTTGCCTCACGCATTAGGAATAGTAAAAGCTACCGCAAATAATATGAAACAAAATATCGCGATTTCAATTGGAGTAGTGTTGGTCTTGTTGACCAGCGTCTTCTTCAGCGAATGGATGAATATGTCTATCGGAATGTTGGTTCATGAAGGTAGTATCCTGGTGGTAATTTTCAATGCCATGAGATTAATGAAGTATAAGTTGAAAGGTCGAAAAGAATAAAAAGAAGTATCAGCACCTGCAGAGACAGTAAAAATATCTTAAGAATAAACTAGAAGAGGCTGGGACAATAGTCCATCCTTGAAATGACAAAAGCGGAAACTCCCAGATTTAAAATTCTGGGAGTTTCCACTTTTTTGAGTTCTTGAAAAAAAATAAGAGTATAGAGTATGCTCTTTATAAAATTAATTTTCGTGTGAATGATTAAAAAATCTAATAATAAAATTTAAATTCCTATTAAGTTTTAACACATGAAATTACATAATTCATCATATTGGCTATATCGTGTTTACGATATTAATAAGGAAGCAAAATTAGAGAAGTATCATGGCAATCTAGAACAATATTTTAGTTTTGAACCAACTGATTATCTTGCTTTGAAGAAAGATAATTAGAACGTACAGGGCCCATTTTTATACTTTAATCTGGTAAATTTCTTATTCATGGCAGTAACTACTACGGTATATTTAATGTTTAAGTACATAAATATTTTTTATAATTTTGACTTATAATTCACTTGAAGGATATTTAATCTTTAGGATTGCCAAAAAATAACGTACTGAGATTATCTCAGCAAATGTTCAGATAAATAACTAGAAAATCGACAAATAAATAGATATAATTAATTTGTGATCTAAAATGATTATAAATTAAAAAGGGGATATATGTCTGCATTAAATGAAATTATTGAAAAGTTACGTAGTGCTGGTTTTAAGGCTACGCCGCAACGAAAATCAATTATTCAATATTTAATAGATTCTGATACGCATCCAAGCGCTCAACAAATTTCTGATGATTTGCATGCAAATTTGACTACAGTGTACAACACGCTAGCCATCTTAGAATCCGAAAATTTTGTTATCACAATTGAAAATGAGCAAAGTGGAGAGAAATCGTATGATTTTTTCGATATACCACACTATCATTTAGTTTGTGTTCATTGTGGCAAGATTGAAGATAAATCAGATATTGATTTTGCGCCTTTATGGCAAAAGGTTCAAAATCATTCAACTTTTAAACCTAAGCAGATACATCTTGAATTTACGGGTGTATGTGCGCAGTGTCAGTTGAAAGGACTGCAATAAATATAGATATGACAATACAAATTAATCAAGCGCAAGACGTTTGGAAAGATGTAGGGCGGAGTGTTGACTTTATCGTCCTCAAGCTAAAGCGGGAAAATTTGGAACAAGACCAAGAACAAATTGCTGACTTTTCTGATCGCTCACAAGCTATTCTTCGCTCGATGCAAATTAGAGCTGATAATGCTGATTTACGAATGAGTATAGGGTTTAGTTATGCGGCCTGGACCTATTTATTTCCCAATGCTAATGTGCCGAGTGAACTAGAATCATTTAAAGGATTAAATGGACCAGAGTACGCGATGCCTGCAACAGACGGCGATGTATTTATTCACGTACGAGCTAAAGAAGAGGCAGTTGTTTATGAAACTGTTTCCCAATTAATGCAATTTTTAAGTCCAATTGCCGAAGTTATTGATGAAACAAAAGGATTTCGTTATTTTGAAGGGCGTGCCATTATTGGTTTCATCGATGGTACGGAAGCACCGAGTGCAGTAGACGCAGCTGAATATGCACTAATTGGTGAAGAAGATTCTGAATTTGAAAATGGCTCGTATGCTTTTGCTCAAAAGTGGATTCATGATATGAATTTTTGGAAAAGTTTATCAACCGATACACAAGAAAAAGCAGTTGGAAGGCAGAAATTTACGGATTTAGAGTTAGATGACGACGATAAATTTGCAAATGCTCATAATGTGGCTTCAAAACTTGAAATTGATGAAAAAGAGCAGAAGATTGTTCGTATGAACGTTCCTTTTTCTGATTTGAACACGAAACAAGTGGGTACCTACTTTATTGGTTATGCACGCCATTGGGAAGTAACTAAGGGTATGTTAAATCAGATGTTAGAAAAATCAGATTACTTGCTAACCTTCTCTCAAATTGTTAGCGGTCAACTCTTTTTTATTCCGTCTCGTCCAATGTTAGATAATATTGCCAGCGGCGAATTGTTCTAAAATAATAGAGGAGAGTGGCTGATGACATTAATACGACTTGTAAGTGTGCGCTTAATCTTGTGGTTTTTTATCTTAATTTTATTACCGTTGCCGTTCATTGTTCTGTTACTAACTGAGTTATCGATGCAATTTAGTTCTACTTTGTTTGGTATTATTGCTGGTTTGGTAGGCTACATTTGGATGTTACTAAGCATGTACTTGAGTACACGGCCACATTGGTTAGATCGCTTAATTGGATTGCCAGAAGTATATATGATGCATGGGCTAGTGGCGTTAGTTGCAATTTTATCAGCTTGGATTCACAAAATGTTAGTGCACTCTGGTGGAATGATTTCATTAACAGGTGATGTTGGTTTATATATTTTTTCTGGTGTTTTAGCTTACTCACTGGTGATGATGGCTGGATGGATAACGCGAAAAATAGTATTTTTACAAGCGATGAAACAATACTTTAGTAGATTTATAAATCATGAATGGAGTGTTTGGTTGCATCGTTTGAATGTGGTAGGTGTTGTTGTTATATTTTTTCATGTTCAACTAATTGGTTATATCAGTCGATTGAATGGCTTTATGGATTTATTTGATGGATTTTCGTTTATTGTAATCGGATACTACTTTTTTTATAAATGGATACAGCCACATTTAGATATAAGTGCGCAACTAATCAGTCGAACGGAAATTGGTGATAACATTCAAGAGTTAACAGTGCAATTGCCACCAAAATATCGATGGCACGCAGGTGACTGGTTATTTATTCGTTTTCCACACTATAAAGAGTTACGTGAGGCTCATCCATTTTCTATTGTGAACTTGCCAGATGAAACAGGTAGATTGAAGTTAGCAATTCGAGGTGACGGTGATTTTACTAGATACTTAAAAACATTATCGCCAGAAATAGAAGGAATTCATGTGAAATTAACAAGGCCATTTGGACAGTATCATCAATTTTTGAAGCAACATCATGAAGATCAGCCATTGATTATTGTTGCTGGTGGAATTGGCATTACACCGTTTATATCTATTGCTCAAATGGCAGTGCAAAGACAACAACCAGTGACGTTTCTTTACTCAACTAAACACGAAAAGGATGCTATTTATTTAGATGAATTGACGAAGTTTAATCAAAGCGATATTTATTTCAAACATCAAGTAGGGCGGTTTTCTGATACACAAATTGTGGACATGATGCAAAAAAATGGTATCTATTTGCTGGCTGGTCCACATGCCATGACCAAATATTGGCGAAATTTTTTGAAAAATAGAGGCGTTGCGGATAGCAGTATTTATTTTGAACCCTTTGAGTGGTAAGCCGATAAGCTATTAGCAGCTATTAATGTAAAGGAAAGCACATTATGTTAACTCGGAATTACTAACAATTCTAATGTTAGAAAGGTAGACAAAAAATGAGGTTATGGCACGAATCGTTAATTACAAAATTACCACGTCAACAATTGCTTGGACAACATAGAGAGTGCTGTGCACTTCGTGGCGGCGGTGGGGGAAAAGGCACGCAACAGTGGATTATGTCTTTATTTACTCTCCATATAAATTGTTTAAATACCACAAATTAGTTATGACGGAGATGTTAAATCGCGGATACAAACCGAATGAAAATTGGCTAAATCCTTTGTATCGTGGAAATAATATGATTCCTTATAAGTCCCTGCCTATTGAAGCATCAACTTATCCTATTTATCCTGAACACGACCATAATTATTTAATTGAATGTATTCAAAATTTGAGAAAAAAAGGTATTGAAATAAAATAAAAACATCATTCGTTGTGGGGTTACACACGAACAATGGCACAAGACTTAGAAGAGATATTTTATAAGTATAAGTTTAATTTTGGATAAAAGAGTTATAAATAGAGTGAGAATAATTAGTAGTAGACAAGTTGTCTTTGGAAAATAATCGATATCTACATAAAAAGTATTTATCTAAAATCAACTTTAATACTATTAACAATGAAAAGGAATATTTATAATTATCTGGTTATGTACTAGTTACGAGACTAGGTTGTCACTACATTTGAATTTGAAAAAGGTCTATAATTATAATAATGGCACTTTAAAGCGTGCTCATAAGTCAATAATTCGGAATGTTTTTTATCTAGGGCTGAACTGATTAGGCAACTTTTATTTTTTGATTGGCAAGACTGATTCTTTCGTTGTTGAACCAATGAATATACTTGGACACATCTAAAATTAGATGTGCAATCGATGGAAACCGGAATTGATAAATCATTTCACGCTTTAATAGGGAGTGAAAACTTTCAATTTTGGCATTATCATATGGATGTCCTACTTTTGAATACGAATGATCAATTTTATGTCGCTTTAACAAATTTTCAAAGCCAAAACTAGTGAACTGACTGCCCATATCAGTATGTAAATAATTTGGTTTTTTATCAGTTGACAGCGATCTTTGTAGTGTTGTAACTACCAATTTGGTATCCATCGTGGCACTGATTTGATGGGCTAATATCTTACGCGTTTGTAACTCTAAAACTGACGCTAAATAGACCCACTGACCATTACTCAACTTTAAATAAGTGATGTCCATGCTCCAAGCGTTGGCTTCGGGTAAATGCCTGATTAAGTTGGGACGTTGACGATAATCAACAGTTGTCGTTGGTTTGTTAAATCGACGACTCATGACAGAGTATATGCCAGCTTCTCGCATTAAACGACGAACTCGGTTGGTTCCATGATGCAAATTCAGATCAGCTAATGCTAATCGCAGACGTGGCGCGCCATAAGCTTTATAGTTATTTTGCCAAATTTCACGCAACAAAGCTTTTAAGATCGTGTCTTCTCGTTGTCGTTGGCTCTCAGTATAGTGAACCCAATCAAAGTAGGTGCTTTTGGGTATTTTGAGTAGGCGAAGCACCATCATGAGTTTAAAATGCTGTTTTAGCAATGATTGAACAATAGGAAAATGGGTCTTACGTGTTACTTGCGATGTTCGCCCAGCAAAACGGCCGCAATTTTTAAAATTTCGTTTTCTTCTTTGAGTCTTGCGACTTCTTTCTGCATTGCATTAAATTGGGCGCGAGTCACTGGCTTACCGGTAACGTCCGTCCCTATGATTTGGGCTTTCTTCACCCAACCCGTGACGGTTTGTACAGCCAAGTGGTATTCATTGGCTAGAGAATTAGCAGAACGTCCCTCGTTATACAAGGTGACAATTGATGACTTAAATTCTGTTGAGTATCGCTTAGCTTTCATAATATAAAAAAACTCCTATACTTGATTATCTCGGATTATGCCCTAGAAATAAAGCGGTCCGGATTTTCAGTATACGAGCAGCGCCACAAAGTACATAGAAGACCTTGATACTTATACACCTATGTTGATGGAAGCATTGCATTTAAGTTTATGGTGTATCATGTTGTTATACAAATTAAAATTATAGGTGGTTTAGAATGAAAAAAATTTATTTTTTATGTACAGGAAATTCTTGTCGCAGTCAAATGGCTGAAGGATATGCAAAAAAAATATTGCCGGCAAATGAGTTTCAAATCGAGAGTGCAGGGATTGAAACTCATGGGTTAAATCTAAATGCTGTTAAAGTTATGGCTGAAGATGGAGTAGATATTAGTAGCCACTACTCTAAATTAATTGATCTAAATTATTTGAACACTTCAGATTTAGTTATTACTTTATGTGGTGATGCCAAGGATAAATGTCCTATGCTTCCCCCTCAAACCAAGAGTTTACACTGGCCTTTATCTGACCCAGCGCAAGCCACAGGAACTTTAGAAGAACAACTACAAGAATTCCGTAAGGTTCGTGACGAAATTAAAAAATTAGTTACAAGTTTGAATAACTACGTTCATTAATAAAAAAACGCCATATAGTGCCGCAGCAAAACAGTCCAATTAATTTATTGACTTCTAAGTAAAATACCAGGAGTTTTGCTATGAGTTAACTATGATCCTAGGTAGTCACTAAAACATTCCTTAATTTAGGGGCTATAATTATATAATGACCCCTCGAAAAGACTATTAAAACAGCCCCTGTTATCTAATCACTAGATAACAGGGGCTGTTTTAATTCTAAAACGACATAATAACCCTTTGATATTACTATATTTTCCGTAATTATATCAGCATACCGTTTGTAAATTGTAATTTTATTTTGCATTAAATTTAAGGGGTGCTTTGCACTAATAAATCGAGTAGGAGACTAGCCATTAATTGACTAGTCTCCTACTCGATTTAAAATAGTCCTTTTTTCAATATATAAATACTTTAACTGCCATAAGCATACCCTTTTTCCAGTTCGTCTTTACTTGTAGTTATTTCTATTGTGATATGATTCTTTACACCCGATGTATGGGCAAGCTCTGCAATTTCTTCTTTGATTTCCCTAGCCTTGTTTATATCGGAAGAATCTATAAGAACCGTAACGATAAGGGCATTTTCTTCTCCGTCCAGTGACCAAATGTGAAAATGAGAGAGGGCCTTTACAGCAGGAATATTGTTAATGGAGCTCGCCAGGTTCTCTACGTTTACATTTTCCGGCGAACCGTTCAATAAAATTTTCATTGTGCTTAAAAATTCAGGTACAGTTTTATAGAGGATATAGAGTGCTATCAAAATCGATAAGATTGGATCCAATCGATAAGCCTCGGTAAAGTTCATTACGATACTCACAACCAAGACCCCAATCCACCCTAATACATCTTCTAGCATATGCAGGTTCAACATGCCTTCGTTTTTAGATGACCCTTTGCTTAGAATCTAAGCCGCATATCCATTCAATCCAATAGCCACGAGTGAAAGCCAAAACATGCCACTGTAATTAACCGGTTGCGGATCAATCAAACGTGGGATACTTCGGTAA
Organism: Leuconostoc suionicum; assembly: GCF_001891125.1. NCBI lineage: Bacteria > Bacillati > Bacillota > Bacilli > Lactobacillales > Lactobacillaceae > Leuconostoc > Leuconostoc suionicum. Next base: position 16,600 of record NZ_CP015248.1, read on the forward strand.
ATCATAAAAAATGAGCCGCCGATCAGTACTACTCCAGTTATCAACGCCCCTAATAATGAAAAGCGGTTATAACCAAAAGTGAACTGTTCATCTTGCTGCTTTTCTGAGTACCCCTGGAAAAACCAAGCGAATCCAATAGAAATGGAATCTCCTAAATCATGAACGGCGTCGGACATAATTGACACACTATTGAAAAGAGACCCAAAGAAAAATTCAATCATGGAAAAAATAAAGTTGGTGAAAAAAGCAATTTTAATATTCTTATTCGGTTGATTTTGGTGCGAGTGATTTTCTTGTTTCTCTGACTTTGAAATTTTAAAAACCTCCATTTAGTTTTATACCTTATTAGCTTTTATTGTTCTTGTTCTTTGATATGAGTTAAGACTTGTTCGAGAATACTGAAAACATGAAGATCATCAAGACTGTAAACCATGCTTTTCCCTTCTCTTCTTGCCTTCACTAAACGTGAATCATTCAATATTTTTAGTTGGTGTGAAATCGCGGACTGTTCCATATCCAATGCAAGCACAATGTTTCCAACACTGAGCTCTTCTTTCTGTAAAAGAAAGAGAATTGACAAGCGTGTAGGGTCACTAATCACTTTGAATTCTTTGCTTATTGATTGGATCTTCTCTTTATTGATTGGCGAAGTTGTTGATGTATCCATATGCTCTTATTCCTCTCACATGATTTTCCATTCATATATATAATATCACATGAGTAAAACGATGCTAGTTTTTTGTTTATAGACAAAATTAAGACTTTTGTATCAGCAATAGTAGTCCATTTGAATAAGAAGCATCTTGTCTTGACAAAACTCATACAGTGAGTTAATATGATTTTGTAAACATATGATTTGTTATTCATATGTAAAACGTAAAGATTCCGATTTACATATGGGACAACTGAAAGGAGTCAGAGACAATGGAAATTACATGAATACTTCTCTTCTTTTAGTGGGAATTTGTGTGATTTAATAAGTAAATGAATGGAAATCAAAGGAATTATATAGGAAGGTGATAAAAATGGAAACTATCGAAGAACAACAATCTCAAGAAAAACATAATCACAACCACGACCGTGAACACGGAAAAATGCCAATCGTTTTATACTTTATTGGTTTAGCCTTAGCGGTGATCGCTTTATTTTTGAATGAAGATTATCAGTTAATGCGAAATATTTTATTCTCAATCGCTACAATCAGTGCAGGATATCATGTCATTATTCTTGAAGGCCTTGGAGAAACAATCGAGAACTCCAAAGTTCAAAAAAAGTTCATGCCCAACTCTCACATTTTGATGGGATTAGCGGCCATTGGCGCTTCTTTAATGGGGAATTTTTGGGAAGGTACATTATTGATTCTTATTTTTTCTGGTGCACATTTTTTGGAAGATTATGCAGAAGGAAGAAGTAAACGAGAAATCACGAAATTACTCGAAATGAATCCAACGACTGCCCGGTTAATCCAGCCTGATGGCAGTACAAAAAATGTTGACGTCAGTGAATTAAAAGTGGGAGATCAACTTCAAGTATTGAATGGCGATCAAGTCCCCATTGATGGCGTCATTTTGTCAGGCTCTACGTCCATTGATGAGTCATCTATTAATGGAGAAAGTATCCCAAAAGAGAAGTCCAAAGGAGACGACGTTTTCGGAAGTACAATCAATGGAACAGGTACTTTCACAATGGAAGTCACTAAAGAAAATAAAGATACAGTATTTTCAAAAATTTTACAGTTAGTAAACCAGAACCAAGACAACCAAACAAAAGCTACGAGTATAATCCAAAAATTTGAACCGAAATACGTTACAGTTGTTTTAATTGCCATTCCGTTATTCATGTTATTGGCTCCTTTTCTCCTAGACTGGACATGGTCACAAAGTATCTATAGAGGATTGGTCCTTTTAGTGGCAGCTTCACCCTGTGCTTTAGCAGCGGCTACTGTATCGGTAACTTTATCGACGACTTCTAACTTGGCCAAAAAAGGCGTCCTTTCAAAAGGTAGTTCTTACCTGTCTCAATTAGCCGATACTCAAGCCATTGCATTTGACAAGACAGGAACCTTGACTAAAGGAAAACCTGAAGTAACCAATTACTATTTTGCTGATTCCGTGAACGAAGAAAACATGATTGATATCGTAGTAGCTCTTGAAAAAGAATCCAATCACCCTTTAGCAGATGCTATTCTAAGAAAGTTTGAGCAAAAAAATAAACTAACTATCGAAGTAGAAAACCAGATCGGCAAAGGATTGACAGGAGATTACAAAGGGAGAAATTATCGTATAGGAAAACCGACTTCGTTTGACGATGTTTCAGATGAATATAGTCGTTTAAATAATGAATGGTCGTCAGAAGGTAAGACGGTCGTATACGTAGCAGTAGATGAGGCTGTTATAGGTCTTATTGCCCTCATGGATGTTCCGAGTGAGCATGCAAAAGAAACCATTGATTATTTCAGAGAACAAGGCATACACACCACATTAATTACTGGTGACTCAGAAATGACGGGTAAAGCAGTCGCTAAACAATTAGGAATAGATGAAGTGATTGCGAATGTCATGCCGGAAGACAAATCCAGAATTATAGACGAACAAAAAGAAAAATACGGTGTAGTTACCATGGTTGGAGACGGAGTGAATGATGCCCCCGCTCTCGTAAACGCAGATGTGGGAATCGCTATGGGAGATGGGACCGATGTGGCAGTAGAGGTATCGGATTTAGTTTTAATGCAAAACGATTTATCCAAATTGGTACAATCTCATAATATATCTACGAAAATGAATCGTGTCATTTGGCAGAATGTTATTTTTTCAATGGCCGTTGTTGCCTTTTTAGTTGTCGTTAGTTTCTTAGGCTTAACGGATATTGCAATCAGTGTCATTATTCATGAAGGAAGTACATTGGTTGTTCTTCTGAATGGGCTTCGATTGTTAAGGTCTAATTCTAAGCCTATCAAAAATTAATAACCTGTTTCAAATATTAACTAATTCTCGTTTTCATATGCCTCTGAAGTTTTGGAAACTTTAGAGGCATATTTTTATAAATCAGTTAGTATCAAAAACAATCGATTATGGGACGATTTTAAATAAGGGAATAATGTCAATACTTTGGAGTGGTTTTTAGATAGCCCCGCGAGGGGCCGGAGCTACCCCGAAAGTTTAATCAAAAAGAATAAACGAGGTCCAGGCAATCATCGCCCGGACCTCGTTTGTTTTCTATAATTTATTTTCGGATTCAATCATGTGAGAATCATAGTTGTCAATTTTCCACTGTAAATAATCACGGGCATCAACAATTTCTTTTACCTTTTCGTTAAGCGTATTAATTGCTTCGCCTAGAATGTCTTTACGGGCTGGAATGGTAGTCGGGTCGTCTTCGAACACGGCGCTGATGTCAAGATTATGGACAGGCTTTTTTGGCACCGAGAGGTACCGCACTCCGAAAATTTTTCAAAACCCGGATTTCAGCTTAAAACGGCGTGATTTCTGGGTGTTTTTGTAGGTGGAACAGGGACGAGCCCTACCGGTGAGAGAAAACAGGTGGTATAGATTGTGAACCAGCCGGATTTCACAAGTTGTATCGTGCAACAAATAAGCCTTCACAAGGCGAATTTTTGAAATTCACAGGTGACGGCTTATAAACGGCGTCGTACCGGCTAGTGCCGATAACCGGCATTATGTTAAGCAGCAAGTGGTATAGCTGCTTAACATAATGTAGCTTGTGCCAAGTTAAAAGCGCCAAACCTTAATTTAATAGGGTTCGGCGCTTTTTCTGTAATCTGTTCTTGTGAATTGAGCTTAAAATAATTGGTCTAGCTCTCATAATCCCCACGACTAGCCTTTTGTTATTTGTGAAATTTTAGTCCGTGAGCGGTTTATGAGACGGCTGTTTGTGCTTTTTGCGGAGGCGTAAACGGACCACTAATTTGTGTTGGGCGACTTCTTCGTCAGACAACGTTAACTTCTCATCAATTGAGAAAGAGGTCGTTTTGTAATTTTTGGCCAGGACAACCGCATAAATAGCCTGGTCAATCTGTTCACTTTGTTCTGGTGTTAAGGCAAAGGTGTACTGCTTATCACCGTATACTATCGATTTATCGGGCGCAACGCGTGTAAAGCGTCCTTTAATCGCATTGTATGTCATATAATCCTCCTTAATCGTAAATAGCTTGATAGCAACCTAAAAATGATTTATCTAATAAAAAAAGCCATTTAACGGCCGATTTTTATTATCAAATTTTCATTATTACATTAATTTATACACGAATATTTTTTCGCTGTAACCCTACGCCCCGTAAGCATGAGGGTTGTTTGCCTGTTGGCTTTTTTGTAAATTTAACCCCCCTATTAGTGATTTGGGGGTTAAAGAAATTTTTTGAAGCGTCTTTAATTGTCAAAAATGACAGGTTAGCCAGGTTATTGTTGGCGTCACTGGATTTTAAAATGGGCCACCAGGCTTGCCCAGCGCACTGGCGCAAGCCTTTGAAACAGCAGAGCTGTTTCATGGCAGTTATTGTTTATAATTATACACTGTCTTGCCCTGAAAGAAAACTTGCTTCAAAAAAAGACAAACAAAAAGAGCTGGTGTTCCTACGCACTAGCCCTTTTTACTAGAGAGGTTAATCTCCATGTATCTCTTCCTGTCTATATTATAGCATTGTATTAGTATCATTTCAAAACATGATATACTTAAAAAGCTGTTGTTTCCTACTATACGCGACGGTAAGGAGGTGAAACTCCATGATATATTTCTTCCAAGAACTAACACAATTGTTCAACGCAATCTGTGTTGCTGTTGTGACGTTCGCAATTAAACGTTATTTTGATGATCTTAATGATCGTTAAAATAATGTGGGCACCTTAAGGGTGCCTTTTTGTTTGCTTTTATTGTATAACACCTATTAATTGCGATAGTCCACTACAATTTTTTTGTTATTATACACTTACGTTTACAGATTATTTTAATGTGGTTAAGCTGACACCAGCTTGCCCCGCGCGGGTAGTGTTCTGCATGACATGCTCCCGCTGAAGGTGATCATGCAATGATAAATTGCCCTGTCACGGCGTGACCCGCCGGAGGTTTTACAAGCCGGATAAGTGGCGCTGTAAAATAGCAGTTTCCCCAGTAGGAAGGGGAAACGCTACTGGCATCGCTTGTCGATGACTAGCCTCGCAGAGCCTGTCCAAAATATCATTTTGGTATAACAGGCTATACCAGATTTTTAACGGTGTTATACTGGTCTTGGAAAACCTTTTTCGAGGAGGCATTTTTGATGGCGCATTTAAAGAAAAATACCCGTGGCGCAGTCCCCGGTTTAGCCGTTCATTTTGAACGTAAAACCGACCATCACACTAACAAAGAAATTGATGTGTCGAAATCCTATC